>CAWUNB010000409.1:0-1506 GCA_963923745.1 uncultured Thiotrichales bacterium | reverse complement strand
CCTGGCGCACGGCGTTGATCAGTTCCGTCAGCAATTCCGGTGCGTCGCTGAAAAGACGCTTAAAAACGTAATCGTTCTTCGGGTCCAGCAGTGGTAAAGCAGAAGGAGACATAGCGTAGCCCCGCAATATGGGTTAGCTCCCATACCCGTTACTTTAGACCTATCCCGGCCCCTCAGCTACGTCAAGCTTGTCGTTTCCTCCATGGTTAGCAGAAACCCTCATACTTACTCACATCCTGCTGCTGTGGAGCACGCCTACCATGACCAATACGGCTATTTCCTCTGTTGCCGCCCCACCTTCCCATACCCGCCGCGTGCTATTGGCCGTCACGGGTCTATCACCCCAGGTTATCACCGAGACCATCTATGCCTTAGCGACTCGCCCTACACCTTGGATTCCCACGGAAATTCATGTCATTACCACCTTAGAAGGAGCCAAGCGAGTCCGATTAGCTTTGCTCTCCGAGGATCCCGGTTGGTTCCATCGTCTGTGCCGGGATTACAAGCTGCCCGCCATTGCCTTCACACCAGAACATCATATCCACGTTCTGACGGCCCAGAACGGCACACCCTTGGATGATATTCGTCAACCCGAGGATAACGAAGCCGCTGCTGATTTCATTACCGAAATGGTGCGGAGCTTTACCGCCGATAGTACATCAGCGCTCCATGTTTCCATTGCGGGAGGGCGCAAAACCATGGGTTATTACTTGGGCTACGCGCTATCTCTTTATGGTCGTTCTCAAGATCGCTTGTCCCATGTTTTGGTTTCTGAACCATTTGAATCCAATTGGGAGTTCTTTTATCCCACGCCTTACAGCCGCGTTTTGATTAGCCGGGATAATAAGTTGGCAGATACCCAAGAAGCCGTAGTTACTCTCGCTGATATTCCCTTTGTTAGCTTACGCCATGAGCTGCCTAGTCATTTATTGGGAGAACAAGCCCATTTTTCTCGTAGCGTGGCCGCTGCTCGTGCGGCATTAGCCGGACCATCATTACGTATTGATTTGTCTAATCGACGTATTCAAGCCGCTGGTTGTATTGTGTCTTTGCGGCCAGCCGCACTGGCCTTACTGACTCTATTTGCACGGCGTGTACTCGCTAATGAACCCAGTATTGAGGGACCGAATAAGCATTTCCCCGATCAAGCTTGGGCCAAGCGTTTTTTAGCAGAATATCATTCTATCCGAGGTGTTATGGGTGATACCGATGCAACCGAACGAACACTGGCCGCAGGCATGGATAATGATTATTTTCAACAACATTTAAGCCATTTGCATCGGCAATTACAAAGAGCTATGGGAGCTAGTGCGGCTCGTCCCTACTTAATTCAGGGAGGCAAAACTCGTCCTCGACGTTATTGTTTAGATTTACCACCCGAGGTAATTAGTTTTGGGTCTGTGGCGAAAGATAAACTATGACTAATGATAATTAATTATTAATTAAGTTTAGGCGTTAGCCCTGATGAAGAAGGGATGAAGATCCACAACGGAGATACTGATATGA
>CAWUNB010000408.1:0-1530 GCA_963923745.1 uncultured Thiotrichales bacterium | reverse complement strand
TCTTCAACGTCTCGAATTACTGAAATCACTAAAGATGCAAGAAATACTAAACAATAAGGACCAATTTTGGTGACCAAATAACGACTATCAGCAAAAATCCCCGCCAATACTGGAGAAGGAAAATCTGAAAAATCCCAATTTGAAAATAGTACTGACGGTTGCCCTAACAACTGTTTTGGATCAAGAACTTCAATTGCGCCATGATCTTTATCTAAATAACCAACTTTTAGCTGTTCAGCAAAAACTAATCGGCGTAAACAATGGCAAGGAATATTAATCAATCCATAGACAGTATCTGTAAGTAGAGCCACCAATCCTTCCTTGCCGGAAATTAGTAGGGCCCAACCCAGATCCTGATTAACCTGATCAACTGAATGGCCCAAGAAATGAGCCAGGGAATAGCCCGGGATTAAATCGCCATCCAAGGAAACCCAATATTCATCGGGCGACTCGCTCCATATTCCATCCGGTCGGGCAATCCGCGACACCTCCGCCGCCAGCAAAGCTACCCGTTGTCCACCACAGGCAACCGCCAACAGAGTGATTTCATCAAGTTGTTGTTCAGGCTGTGGTACGAAGGTACTGTGGGGAACCATTTTAGCGAACGTCCCCACAAAATACTCTACTTCTCTTAGGGTAGTTTCTGGCTCGGTGTAGCCCTCCTCATGAGCCAAACCATCCACCCTGAGTCCTACCGGTCCTCGGGATGTTGCCACCCGAATCTGGTACTTACCGCTACCGGGGACTCCTCCCCAATGACCAGTCCAGTCTATTTGTGGTGTTAGCAATCCTTCCTGGGCTGTTATTCCTTCCAACAGATCTGCACTAAATGGGATGGGGTGAGGGGATGGAGCTAAGGAAATAGTCAAAACTGATTCAGTTGGTATAACTCCCTGCCGCCCTGCACTCCAAAATCGCAGAACCGCCTTGGTTTGACTGGAGGGATTTGATAGGGGGGTATTTATATGCATAGTACGGCAACCCCTTAATTCAGCCATTAATCAACTAATTTGGTTTAACAACTTAGATTCAGCTCGCAGAATTTTTTCGCTCATTTTTGATAGCATACATTCTGGTATCTGCTGTTTTTAATAAATCCTCTACTGTTTCTCCATCATCTGGATAAATCGCATGACCACAACTACAAGAAGAAGTTAAAAGAACTCCTTCAAACTGCAACGAATTTTTCATATTAGAATATATTTTACTTTTTATCCTGTTAATAGGATCATCATCAGCCAATCCTAGTAAGATTATCGCAAATTCATCGCCACCTAATCGAGCGACCGTATCACTACTCCGGACGGCAGCCCATAGAATATGAGCTACCATTTGTAATATTTTATCTCCAATACCATGACCATAACTGTCATTAATTTGCTTAAAATTATCCAAGTCTACAAAAAATACAGTTAATTTTATTTGATGCTCTCGAGCATAACCTAACGAATCAGCTAATTTTTTGTAGAATAAAGTACGATTGGGTAGTCCGGTAAGTGGGTCGTGGTGCTGTCTCTTATACACATCTCC
>CAWUNB010000407.1:0-1542 GCA_963923745.1 uncultured Thiotrichales bacterium | reverse complement strand
CAGATAGCACCGGAACAACGGGATGGACCCAAAGTGGGACGGCAACTATCGACAGCGTGAGTTACAACGTGTGGAATCACAACACCGCCCTGGCGACGGTGTACATCAAACCGGAGTTAGCCGTGATTTAGGTGTTCCTCGTGGAGAGTCCGCGCCAAACCTGCTAGAGTTCCTTTGCGCTGCAGCGCACCGGCGTGAGCCATGTCTGCAGCGCTTTCTTATCTAGTCTCAGTAATGATGTTCTTGTTATTGCTTTCTCATTAACCCTGTGGAGGGTAGCAATGGACGACGTGGTAATCGTTGCTGCGGGCCGTACTGCGGTCGGCAACTTTCGCGGTACTTTGGCCGCTCTGCCTGGCGCTACGTTAGGCGCTAAGGTGATTGCCGGCTTGCTGGCTCGTGCCGGTCTCACGGGCGATCAGATCGACGAAGTGATTTTGGGACAGGTTTTGACGGGAGGAACAGGGCAGAATCCCGCTCGTCAAGCCGTGATCCAAGCCGGTCTACCAGTCGGTGTTCCGGCCCTGACTATCAATAAGGTGTGTGGTAGTGGTCTTAAGGCGGTCGCTCTGGCAACCCAGGCCGTGAAGTGTGGTGACGCTTCGGTGGTCATTGCCGGTGGTCAGGAAAATATGAGCTTGTCTCCCCATGTCCTGCCCGGTTCTCGGGAAGGGGTGAAAATGGGCGATTGGAAGCTTGTGGATAGCATGATTTATGATGGTCTGTGGGATGCTTTCAACAACTACCACATGGGCCAGACGGCGGAAAATATTTGTGATCGCTTTGGCATTACCCGGGAAGAGCAGGATCAGTTTGCCGCTGTTTCCCAACAGCGCACAGAAGCGGCCATAAAAGCCGGTCGCTTCAAAGATGAGATCATTCCGGTACAGATTCCCCAGAAGAAGGGGGATCCCTTAGTGTTTGATACAGATGAATTCCCCCGGGCCGGCGTTACCGCTGAATCTTTGGGTAAATTGCGCCCCGCTTTCGTCAAGACCGGTTCAGTCACGGCGGGTAATGCGTCCGGCATCAATGACGGTGCGGCGGGTGTCGTAGTGATGTCGGCCAGTCGCGCCGCAGCCTTGGGGCTTAAGCCGTTGGCTCGGGTAGCCGCCTACGCCAGCGCCGGCGTGGACCCCGCCATTATGGGTACCGGCCCTATCCCAGCCGTTCAACGTTGCCTGGAGAAGGCCGGCTGGAGTGTGGGTGATCTGGACCTTATCGAAGCCAATGAAGCCTTTGCCGCTCAAGCCATTTCCGTAAATCGGGGATTGGGCTGGGATTTGAGCAAAGTCAACGTTAATGGCGGTGCCATTTCCATTGGTCATCCCATTGGCGCTTCCGGTGCCCGCATTTTGGTCACCCTGATCCACGAAATGGTGCGACGCGATGCCAAGAAGGGCATTGCTACCCTGTGTATCGGTGGCGGTCAAGGCGTAGCGCTGGCGTTAGCCCGCTAATACCTGCATAAATAACTTCTAATTAACTTTATCAGCAATAACGGAGAGGATTCATGAGCAGAGTTGCAGTGGTAACCGGTGG
>CAWUNB010000406.1:0-1551 GCA_963923745.1 uncultured Thiotrichales bacterium | reverse complement strand
TCGTAGCCCCAGGCGTAGTGGTACTTATCGTCACCGTCTGGGTTCCCAGGTAGCTTCCCTCCGTTGGGCTGAAAGTAGGGGTAGCGGCTAACGCATCAGTGGCGGCATAGACATTAATCGTTCCCAAGGTAGCCAAAAAGGTGAGGCTGAGTACAAAGAAGACGGTGAAAGCCGTAGTGGGGAGCGAGCGAAATAACTGGACTGCAGAGCGGATAGTAGACATGGTTGTTTGTGGCTCGGTGTTAGATAGGTTTTACCAGCTGGCAAGCTCTCAACTCGGTTTTTTGTATGTGATTAGTCAGATTTCATACCAGGATTATTTCTGACTTTTTCTAAGATGACAACTCTCCCCTGAATATAAAATAAACCGCGCCAACTAAACATAGCCCAGCCCATAAGTAATCTAACTTCAGGGGTTCTTTAAGGTACATAACAGAAAATGGCACAAATACTGTTAACGTTATGATTTCTTGAATTATTTTTAATTGCCCAACAGGTAATACACTGAATCCTATCCTGTTAGCAGGGACTTGAAGCAAATACTCAAATAGTGCAATCCCCCAGCTTACTAATGCAGCTACTATCCACGGTTTATTATTTAATTCTTTCAAGTGAGCGTACCAAGCAAAAGTCATAAAGACATTGCTACAAACAAGAAGCAATATAGAAATGAGGATAGCGTTCATAAGACCAGTTCTAGTTATCAGTAATCTACCTGCCATTGTATTCCTACTCCGCTACCACCATTCTGGGTGGTGTCGGCTTCCAGCACAACATGGGGGCGTAATTCCCACTCTACCCGTACTTGGTTACCAGTCGTGCCGCCACTTTGATTAACTTCTAAGAAAACATCTTCTGTTAGGTAGCGGCCTGCTTTTACCGTCGTTCCACCGTTATCACCGGTAGCAACATCCAGGGTATCTAATCCTAGTGCTTGGCGTGCTTTATTTGTCAAACTAAAACTTTGTCCACCACGCAATTCATTCAGTGCCATTACCAGGCGGACCGTTTGTACTGGCGATAAAGAAGATCGCTCCCGGTCAAACAATAGTCGAGCCAAAATTTCTTCGGGAGGAAGTACCGGATCAGCAGTTAGTTCTAACTTTGGATCCAAAGCCGGTCCAGTAATACGTGCCAGCGCTGTGATATCTCGTCCCTTAGCACTCGCCTCCACTTGGAGTACTGGTTGGAAAGGAACAAGACCCACCAGATCTAAAGATCCCCTGGTTAGGGTGAAACGCCGATCGAGAAGATCTAAATAACCCTTGCGGGCACTGACTGTACCAACAATCCGGGGATTCTCCACCGTCCCCCCCAAGTGCAACGATCCCTCCCATTCTGAATCCAACCCCCGGCCCCGTACATGGAAACGGGAGGGGATTTCCACCGTCACTGCTAAAGTCACCATAGGTGGTTCAATAGCTCGGGACGGCTTTTTCTCAAGTAATGACAGGGAAGGTATTTCAGGAGCCGTTTTAGCTGGGGAACGGCGGGTATGTTTGTTAGCTGGGGGTTTCCGGGCACTGGTTGAAGAAGCCGAGCGAGACGGTT
>CAWUNB010000405.1:0-1560 GCA_963923745.1 uncultured Thiotrichales bacterium | reverse complement strand
CCTAAAAATTTCACGGCGGTGGTTATTAAGAGTTGCCTTGAGGCAGGGTGGTCTGTTCGCCAGTGTAGAACCGCAGATCGTCGGCGGGCTGCCCTGAAAGGTGTGTGCTTGAAAGGTCAACAACCCTGGAACGGTGAAGACCGGCTTCTATTGGGCCAAGATCGTAAACGTTGGATCGCTAAACATTGATATGAGGTAAATATGAGTATTAACTTTCTGGAATCCGGATACGAAAACATTGGACCCACGCTGAGGCCCGAGGATATTGCACGTATGTCGGGGTTAGAGACTGGAGCGATTCTGGATGCCTACGCCGAGACGGAATACTTCAGCCCCAAGACAGTTATCCGCAACAGTTTTACGGATGAGCCGGTCGCCTATGAACTGATGGGTCGGTATGTTGTGAAATATCCCTCGAGTGACCCCGATCTGGCAATAGAGGATACCTGGCTTCTGACGAATGACCCTTCGGGCAGGGTTTCGGGGCTTGTTGACACCCTTGTCAGTTGGCCCCCTGAATCTGATTCATGGGGAGCTGTGCAATTAGCCCGAACGACCCTTGGTGACTTGCCCGATGGTGGGGTTTTGGGGAGTTTCCCTACGCTCGATGAAGCACTGGCGGCTTTGAGTGCTGCTACGGAAGAGGACTTGTTGGCTAATATGGGGATAACCCGCTCGAAAGTGTTTGAAAGTGGAATGGCACAAATGGAGGCAGCCGGTAAGCTATTCGCTATAGGTAGTTCGATGATTTACGAGGCAAGACGGATGGGAGTGCCAGAAACTATAATTCAAGCCCGAATAGAGCAATGGAGAAAGGAAAATGCAATCAGCACCAAATTTATTGACCCCCGAGAATTTGGCAATGTTGAACATGGTGTTGGATGGCGTAATTCAGCGTGGATCGATACTAAATTCACACCGGAACCGTAATTTGAAAGGATCCGACCAAGCGATGAAAGTGGTAAACCCTAATGGCTCTGGCAAACAAACGCACCTCCTAGCCCACGGAAGCAGTATTGCCGGTCCGTCATGATCTGATCTCGGGTAAAAAGGCTGGGCCCAGACCCAGGAGCTATAGGAACGACAACCTCAGGACCGCCGGCCCCACCACGGTAACGACTAGACGGAAGATCCCCCATGTAGTCATTCCCTCTTCGGTAGGGGCTTAGGTCCGGATCCTCGTAGCCGCCCCCCCTGTGCTCATTGGGTCAAGCGCAGGGTCATCATAGGGGCTAGCCATCAGGGCTAGAGGCATTAGAAACAGGAGTAAGAACTTCATGCGACACCTATTCGCAGTTCTGAACGAGCCCCAACATTGCAATGGATCACTAATACCCCTCAGTAACAATTCGTGCTAACGGTCCCACCCATGCCGGTGGATGTGCAATGAACTCCAAAACTCGGGGCTGGAGCACTCAGTCTGATCTGAAACTGCCCCCGCATGGCTTGATTCAGCGAACCTAAGAGTGCTAGTTCTGTGGTGAAGCGAACCATTATTGCTCCTCAACCCTTGGGAGGCCCTGCGTTAGAGCATATCATCTCCGGGCGGGAACCAAAGCC
>CAWUNB010000404.1:0-1564 GCA_963923745.1 uncultured Thiotrichales bacterium | reverse complement strand
GGGTAAATTGCGATCTAGTACCACCATAGCTGTCATTAATTTAGTAACAGAAGCAATGGGAGACGGTTGATCTGAATTACGAGAAAACAAAGCCGTGCCTGTTTCTTGATCTACCACCATAGCTTTACCTGCGCTTACATGGAGGCTCCCTCCGCTTCGCGGTGACGTCGTTAGCGCGGCAGATCTTGCTCCGTGGGGATGATGGCCCACCAAGTGCCTCTTTCCATGGGGTGTGCCGTGATGCAAGCGCTTGTGACTGCCACCAGCCCCACGATTGTGAACAATTACGCCGTGACTTCGAGTGGTAGCCCCCCCATGAGAGGGATGAGACTTAGCCGCTGCACTGGCGGATTTACCATGAACTTCCTTAGCTTCCACTCCACTCTCTAGTGGTAGAAAAAGCACTGCTAGCACTAATAGCCAACGCCCTAACACGAGACAACCCCCTGTCAAAATCACCAGAAAATATTACTGATTGTTCCACGGCTAGCTGATTTTATGAACACCCTAAATCAGCCCCCTGCTGGCAAATGCAGGGTGCGCACCCGCAGAGCCGCTACCAACGCTCGCAGCGCCTGGCCACGATGACTCAGAGCATTCTTCACTTCTCGAGGTAATTGGGCAGAAGTACAGCCATGGGTTGGTACCCAAAAAGCGGGGTCATAACCAAAACCATTTTCACCAGCGACCTCGAGAGTAATCCGTCCTTCCCAAATTCCTTCACAGATGATGGGAGTAGGATCCCGAGGATGGGCTAGGTATACCATGACGCAGATATAGCGGGCTGTGCATTCTTCCGGGGGAACGTCTTTAAGTTCCAGCAGAAGTTTATCCAGATTAGCCTGATCACTGGCTCCTAGCCCAGCATACCGCGCTGACCATACCCCTGGCTCCCCATCCAGGATGTCCACCGCCAGTCCTGAATCATCAGCGATAGCGGGCAAACCGCTGTGGATAGCTGCATTCCGCGCCTTGATAAGGGCATTTTCCACAAAAGTTAATCCGGTTTCTTCCGCTTCGGGTACCTGGAAATGGGATTGGGGTAATAGGGTTAAATGCAATCCAGCAAGTAATTCTTGCACTTCCCGGACTTTACCAGGATTACCGCTGGCAAATATTAATTTATCAGGGGGAGTCTTCATGGTTTTTTCAGAAAAATTAGTTGGAGGTAAGAGCGATTTGCTGAGCTGTAAGAAGTTGGTCAATGCCATTTCGAGCCAATGCCAGCAATTCATCAAGGGCTGCTTGTTGAAAAGCCGCTCCTTCTGCCGTGCCTTGGATCTCAATAAAACCACCGCTGTCATTCATGACCACGTTCATATCTGTCTCTGCCGTAGAATCTTCGGCGTAATCCAAGTCCACCACAGGGACTCCTTGGATAATTCCTACCGATAGAGCCGCCACTGCACCTCGAAGGGGATTGGTAGGTATTACCTGACGGCTGACTAGTCCCATCAAAGCATCAGCCAACGCAACATAACCACCGGTGATAGCTGCTGTGCGAGTACCTCCATCGGCCTGCAACACATCACAGTCTATTGTGACGGTACGTTCTCCTAGAGCT
>CAWUNB010000403.1:0-1567 GCA_963923745.1 uncultured Thiotrichales bacterium | reverse complement strand
GATGTGTATAAGAGACAGGAATATGGCTCTCTCATCAGAGGGGCGCTGGCCCGCACTATGAAAGGTCGGAAAACGGGTCCCGCTCCTTCTGGGCGATTAATCTCTTTTGCCGGGGGTATGCAGACTTTGGCTAAGGGGGTTGCCACCAAGCTGGGAGAAGGGGTGTTTCGAGGCAATGCTAACGTGACCGGACTACAGCGCGATGGTCAAGGCTGGCGAGTTGTCTTAGCCGGAGATACTGATGTATTTACCGCCAAGCGGGTGGTATTAGCTGTGCCTGCCCATGTTGCCGCCAATCTGCTAGAACCCCTGAACACTCACGTCGCAGCTACCCTGCGAGACATCCACTACCCTCCCGTAGCATCGGTAGCCCTAGGATTCCGCCGAGAACAGGTAGAGCACCCTCTTGACGGGTTTGGTTTCCTCATTCCCCGTCGTTGTGGCGTGGAGACTTTAGGCTCTTTATTCTCCTCGACCCTGTTCCCTGAACGGGCCCCAGCGGGTCACATTTTGCTGACTTCTTTTATCGGTGGACGGCGTAATCCTGCTATCGCTGGACTGACCAGTGAAGAATTGGAACAACGGGTCCGACGGGATTTGTCTCCCCTGCTAGGTCTCCACGGAGAACCCGTGTGGCGACGGATCAGCTATTGGCCACAAGCTATCCCCCAATATGAGTTGGGTCACCTGGAGCGGGTTGCTGCCGTAGAGCAGGCGCTGGCAGGCTATGGCATTTTGCTACGCGCTAACTGGCGAGATGGTATCTCGGTAAGTAATTGTGTTCAGGCAGCCCGGGAGTTGGCGGCACAACAATCCGGACACCCGCCTTCACGGGCATGACGATTGAGCAAATTGCAACCAGGCAGAACCAGTGATCGATATCCTGATAATAGGGCTAGGGCCAGGGGGAGGAAGTGCGGCTATTAGTGCAGCACGGGCTGGTGCGCAGGTACTAGCAGTGGAGCGGCGTACCGTTCTGGGGGAGCCAGTGCAATGTGCTGAATTAGTACCCCTGGCTTTAAGTTTCCAAGTTCAAGGAGTGATTAGCCAAACGGTGGCCGGAATGCGTACAGTGCTCCCCTCCGGCGCGGAGTCGCGAATTCCTTTCCCTGGTCTAATTATCGATCGAGCGGCTTTCGACCAGAGACTGGCCCAGCAGGCGGCTAATTTGGGGGCGCAGATACAAATTGCGACCCGGCTAATTGGACTGGATCCCCAGCAGCAACGGGCTCAGCTCATTGGTCCGAATGGTTTTCAGGAAATTCATTATGGCCTATTGATAGCCGCTGATGGTCCCCATTCCACCGTTGCTACCGCCCTAGGACTACCCCCCTTACCCATCGTTCATACCCGACAATATCAAGTGCCCCTGTTGAGACCCTACAACGATACCGACATCTGGCTATCTGAGTCTTTTCCTGGGGGTTACGGTTGGTTATTTCCCAAAGGTGATACTGCCCGTTTAGGGATCGGAATCGATAAACGGTATCAGACAGATTTAAAGGTTCCGTTAGATACCCTCTGTCTCTTATACACATCTCCGAGCCCACGAGACCAGAGAGGATCT
>CAWUNB010000402.1:0-1583 GCA_963923745.1 uncultured Thiotrichales bacterium | reverse complement strand
GTACCTGGAGGTTGAGCCAGGATGGCTTCATGGGTGGGACCGCCGCCTCGACCAACAGTGCCTCCTCGGCCATGAAACAATCGACAGGCCAATCCCCGGGCGGAAGTTAAAGCAATGATCCGTTGTTGAGCGCGGTACAAACTCCAAGTGGAAGCTAAAACGCCGCCGTCTTTGGCGGAATCTGAATAACCCAGCATAACCTCTTGCACATTACCAGAGGCTTTTAGCAGGGCATCGTAGGTGGGGTTATACAGCAGAGTTGCCAATACCGTTTCGATGTGGCGCAGATCGTCGATAGTCTCGAATAGGGGAGAAACCCGCAGGTGACAGAACCAACCTCCCTGAGTCCGCCCCACTAACCCTGCCAAACGAGCCAGAAACATGACCTCCATACAGTGACTAGCCGCATGGGTCATGGAGATCACATAACTGCCGAAAACATCCGCTCCCACTTCCACCCGCGCCCGAGCCATGGCTTGAAACGTTCGCAGTGTCTCCGCCGTTTCTGGAGAAAGCCCTTGGGCATCCACAACGGGCAGCAGCCGGGCACCAATAGCCTGGGCCAGCAAAGATAGCCGCTCCGTTTCATCCAGGGCTTGGTAGTCCGGATTAATCCCCAAGTAGCGACATAGTTCTTCACAAGCTCGGGTATGACGACCGGATTCCTGGCGCAGATCCAGGTTGAGCAAGTGGAAACCGAAAGTTTCCACCAATCGGATGAGATCCTGTAATTCTGCTCGAGCAATATTGCCGTCGCCGTGACTAATTAGGCTGTCCCGGAGACTATGGAGCTCGGCCAAAAATGCTCCGCTGTCGGGGTAAACAGGGCCGGTAGCGAGGGGAGGGTGATTAGCAGAGTCTCGCTCCGCCAGCATATCTAAATTGGCCCGTAGCCGGCGAGATATGAAATGGAGCTTACGGCGGTAGGGCTGTTCCGGAAAGCGATTGAAGGAATGGCCGGTTTCTTCTTGGTAAGCAGTTTCATCCCGTTCCAACCCCGCCCACCACTCTGGCGTGGGCTGACAATGGCGCTGGGAATGGGTCAATACACCCCGCAATTGCAACACTCGCCGGTAGTATTCCCGCAGTACTTCCCGCGCTTGTTCCCGCACAGCATAGAGGGTGACATCTGCGGTGACATTGGGATTGCCGTCCCGATCACCGCCAATCCAAGAACCAAACCGCACCAAACTAGGCACCGCAATGGGAGGCCCCCCACCGGGGCCGACACCGTAGACTCGACTGATGGCGTTCTCTAAGTACCGATAGATAATGGGTACCGCCTGGAATAGGCTGGTATTGAAATAAAACAGACCATTACGTACTTCATCCTGTACCTGGAGCCGATTACTGCGAACTTCATCAGTTTTCCAAAGCAACTGGATGGCGTTTTCCAGATGGGATACCACTTCTTCCCGCCCCCATTCTCCTAGACGGGGGTCAGTTAACCCTTCGGCTATTACAAATATTTCTCGCAACCGCTCCATAACGGTGATGCGCTTAGACTCGGTGGGATGGGCGGTGAATACGGGCCGGTAGCAAATGCGGGGAAGTAGCTCGGCTAGTTGCTCCAGGGTAATACC
>CAWUNB010000401.1:0-1595 GCA_963923745.1 uncultured Thiotrichales bacterium | reverse complement strand
CCCGAAGAATACGACCACTGGAACGATAGTTTTGCTCTAACTTAATAACAGTCAATCTGGGAAAATCTTCAGCTAGGATAGCTAAATTTTCAGGCCGAGCTCCTCGCCAAGCATATACTGATTGATCATCATCCCCTACTACCGTAAATGCTCCCCTTGGCCCCACTAACGATTTAATTAGCTCATATTGTGCTGCATTAGTATCCTGATATTCATCTACTAATAGATAGCGAATACGATTCTGCCAACTTTCTCGTGTTTCTTTGTCCTGCATTAACAAAAAAACAGGGAGAGTAATAAGATCATCGAAATCCACAGCATTGTAAGCTTTAAGACTGCGTTGATAGTGGAAATAAACCCGAGCGGCTAGTGCCTGTTCTTCATCTTCAGCCCGTGATAACGCTTGCTGTGGATCATATAGGCTGTTTTTCCACTGGGAGATATACTGTTGGATAGCAATAACTTGATGATTATCTTCGTCTCCTTGCTCTTTACGTAAGAGTTCCCGCAATAATCCTCGTCCATCCTCAGCATCATAAACAGACAACCCTGATCGATATCCTAATTTCCCATATTCTCGGCGAACTAAGTCTAATCCTAAAGTATGAAAGGTAGAAACTCGCAATCCTCGACTTTCTTTCCCCATTAATAATTCACCTACCCGAGATTTCATTTCCCGAGCGGCTTTATTAGTAAAAGTAACCGCAGCCAAATAACGGGCTGGAATACCGCACTCTTTTACTAAATAGGCGATTTTACGGGTAATTACCCTGGTTTTACCACTTCCAGCACCTGCTAATACAAGCAATGGTCCATCAATATGACGCACAGCAGTCTGCTGGGGGCTGTTAAGATCGGTCAGAATCGTTTGACTCATTGGTGACACCTATTTCGATTACCACAGCCACTAACCACCCAGCCAGTGATTAACAACTCGTTGTAACTCGGCAAGTTGTACCGGTTTAGTGAGATAGTCATCCATTCCCACCGCTAGACAGCGTTCCCGATCTCCCGCCATAGCTCCTGCTGTCATAGCCACGATAGGTATTCGCGATCGGGAAACAGCGACTTCCTGTTCGCGTATTTGCTGGGTAGCGGCATAGCCATCCAGTATTGGCATTTGGCAATCCATCAAGATAAGGTCGTAGTGATTTTTTTCCCAGAGAGATACCCCCTCTTGACCGTTATTAGCTACTGATGGCGTTAATCCCAGCCGAGTCAATAGGGCCACAGCCACTTTCTGGTTTACCCGGTTGTCTTCTACTAGAAGCACACGCCCACTAAGGGGAACGGTGGATGATAAAACCTGTTGGGGGAAAGTAACGGCTAAATCGGCTATCTCCTCAACCTGCACAGTAAACCAAAACGTGGATCCCTGGCCTAATTCACTGTTTATCCCAATGTTACCCCCCATAAGTTCCACCAACCGACGGGAGATGGCTAACCCTAGGCCGGTCCCCCCATAGCGGCGAGTAGTGGAACCATCTGCTTGAGTAAAAGCACTAAATAATCGCCCTTGGATAGCTGGGTCAATACCAATACCGGTATCCCTGTCTCTTATACACATCTCCGAGCCCACGAGACCAGAGAGGATC
>CAWUNB010000400.1:0-1597 GCA_963923745.1 uncultured Thiotrichales bacterium | reverse complement strand
CACAGGACCCCATTAACTACGATGCGGGCCGGTCGTGGGCGAATCAGCCCAGCTATGCTGCGCAACAATAACGTTTTACCCGAACCCGACGGGCCAAACAGCGCTGTTACCCCAGATCCAGGGGCGGTAAAAGCCACCTCCAGAGAAAATCCGGGCAGGGCGTATCTCAATGCCACTTCTACCCCCACCCCTGGGCCAACGGTAGTCACCATTTCCCTTGGTGCTCCCCTGCCTGTTCTTCTTTGTCCTCCGGTGCTCTCCCCGCTTTGCGGTAGAGGATGGCTAATACTAGAAAAGTGAATATCACCATTCCCCCCGCCAGCTGATGGGCGGCGCTGTAATTCAGCATCTCCACTTGATCATAAATGGCTACCGATAGCACTCGAGTTTGCCCCGGGATATTGCCACCGATCATCAGTACTACCCCAAATTCTCCTACGGTATGGGCGAAACCCAACACCGTGGCACTCAAGAATCCTCGCCGGGCCAGGGGGACGGCCACTGTAAAAAACCGATCCCAGGGGCCCGCTCCCAGGGTAGCCGCCACCTCCAAAGGATGGGGACCGGTAGCTTCAAAAGCGTTTTGTAGCGGCTGAACCACGAAGGGCAGGGAGTAGATCACCGATCCCACCACCAAGCCGGTAAAGGTGAAGGGTAAACGGGCCAGTCCCAGGGCATCCATGGCAGCTCCCACCGGTCCTTGGGGACCTAGCAGCAGTAGCAGATAAAACCCTAGCACCGTGGGGGGGAGGACCAAGGGTAGAGCTACCAAGATGGCCACTGGTACTTTCCAAGGGGAGCGGGTAGTGGCCAACCACCAGGCCAGAGGAGTCCCCAGCAACAACAGCACCAAAACCGTGGTACTGGCCAACCGCAGGGTAAGCCAAACCGAGGGGAGGTCAGCGGCCATGTTATTCGCCCAGACTGACTATTGGCCCGATTGTTTTTTGCTCGCCCAAACGCTAGCTCCCCAAACTCTTGCCAGCTATCTCCGTGACGTCTTTGGACAACTGGGGAGTGGCTAGGATGCGCTGTAGTTGTTGTTCCAACAGCCTCCGCCGATGGGGTTCGTAGCGGCGCCAATCGCTCATGGCATTGAGCAAACGGGCGGCAATTTGGGGATTAAGGGGATCGAGGGTCAGCACTTGTTGTGCTAAGAAGGTGTAGCCGCTACCGCTGGGATCGTGGAAGTGGAGGGAATTACCGTGGCTGAAGGCACCAATCAAGGCGCGAACCTTGTTGGGATTGGTTAAGCGGAACTCTGGGTGAGTTAGTAGTTGTTGCACTGCAGCTAGGGTACCAGGAAGACGGGAGGTAGCCTGCAGGGAGAACCACTTATCTAGCACTAACGGATCGTGATGCCAGCGGTCGTAGAAGGTATCTAACGCCAGTTGGCGAACTGGGCTGTCCTGGTTAGCTAATAGTCCCAAGGCAGTAATAGCATCGGTCATGTTATTGGCTTGTTGAAACTGGCGGTAAGCCAATTCCACCCCGGAAGCATCATCCCGCTCCAACAAATAACTAAGGCAAACGTTTTTCAATCGCCGCTGCCCGATGGCTTCCTCATCTGCCCGGAAAGCCCCTTCTGGATCATGAT
>CAWUNB010000399.1:0-1609 GCA_963923745.1 uncultured Thiotrichales bacterium | reverse complement strand
GCTGGTTTACCCCTGCGCTACCGCCAAGAGGATGTGCGGCTACGGGGCTTTGCCATGCAGTTCCGCATTAACGCTGAAGATCCGACCAATGATTTCTTGCCCAGTTTTGGTCGTGTTACTCGCTACTTCTCTCCCGGTGGGCCAGGCGTGCGCACCGATGCCGCTATTTATACCGGCTATGAGATTCCTCCCTATTACGATTCGTTGGCGGTGAAACTCACGGTATGGGCCCTGTCCTGGGACGATGTAATTGCCCGAGGACGGCGAGCACTGCGGGATATGGGGGTTTATGGGATAAAAACCACCATCCCCTACTATCGGGAAATTCTCAATCATCCAGACTTCCAGGCCGGTTCTTTCAACACCAGTTTCGTAGAAGCGCATCCCGAGCTGGTGAATTACGCCGCTCCTCGGCGCTCATCCGACGCCGCTGCCGCTATCGCTGCCGCCATTGCCGCCCACATGGGGCTATAACGATTCACGCCTGACGGGGATTCATTCACATGCCACGAGTACTGATTACCGATACCACCCTACGGGATGGCCATCAAAGCAAAATCGCGACGCGCATGCGTACCGAAGATATGCTCCCTATCTGCCCTAAGCTGGACAAGGTAGGCTTCTGGTCTTTGGAAGTCTGGGGCGGAGCGACTTTCGATGCTTGCCTACGCTTCCTCAAAGAAGATCCATGGGAGCGGCTGCGCAAGTTACGTAGTGCTCTACCCAATACCCGTCTGCAAATGCTGTTGCGGGGACAGAATCTGCTGGGCTATCGCCATTATTCTGACGATGTGGTGCGGGCTTTTGTTAAACGAGCCGCTTCCACTGGAATGGATGTCTTCCGCGTCTTCGATGCCATGAATGACGTGCGTAACATTCGCGTTGCCGTGGAAGCAGTAAAAGCTGCCGGCAAACACGCCCAAGGTGCCATTAGCTATACCACCGGTCCGGTTCATAGTATCGCCGGCTTCGTAAAGATGGCCCAGGACATGGAAGCTATGGGCTGTGATTCCATTGCCATTAAGGATATGGCCGCCCTATTAACGCCCGCTGCTACCCGGGAATTGATTCCCTCCCTGGTGGAAGCCGTTAGTATCCCCATCGCTCTCCATTCCCACGCCACGACTGGACTATCGGCCCTGTGCCAGTTACAAGCGGTCGAGCGGGGTTGTTACCACTTGGATACTTGCATTTCCTCGTTCGCAGATGGTGCGTCCCATCCTCCCACTGAGACTATGGTGGCGGCTTTCCGGGGAACGGAATGGGATACCGGTTTGGATCTAGAGCTCCTTCAGGAGATCGGTTTCTACTTCTACGCTGCTCGCAAGAAGTATCACCAGTTTGAAAGCGAATTTACGGGGCTGGATACTCGAGTTCAGGTTAATCAAGTTCCAGGCGGCATGATCTCCAACTTATCTAATCAGTTGCGGGAACAGGGCGCGTTAGACAAGATGAATGATGTCTTGGCCGAAATTCCCCGGGTACGGGAAGATTTAGGTTATCCGCCATTAGTGACCCCCACGTCACAAATTGTCGGTACCCAGGCCCTGTTCAACGTATTGACGGGAGCTCGCTATAAAAACATTACCAATGAAGTAAAACTGTACCT
>CAWUNB010000398.1:0-1623 GCA_963923745.1 uncultured Thiotrichales bacterium | reverse complement strand
ACCCCAACCGGGGTAACCACCCCAGCCACCAGGATAGCCGTTACCGTAGCCGTTACCGTAGCCATTGCCCCAGCCAGAGCCGGAGAAACCCATATTGAAACTGCCAGAACCGGAACCATAGCCGTTGCCATAGCCATTGCCATTGCCCCAGCCATCATTACCCCACGGACCCCAGCCCCACCAAGCATCAGCGGACAAGGGAAGAGCAGCCGCACCTACGAACGCCGCAACAGCTAACACGCTGGAAAGCTTCTTCATGCCTTTGTTCTCCTGTTTAGGGGTACTACAGGCTCGCAACTGGTTTATCGAAAGACCAATGCGGGCGAAGCAGTTGGTTTAGGCGGCCTAAACCGCCCGCGACGCCCCCCGCTGAGACAGTCAGGGCAAGCGACGCTGAGGGCACTATACAATAAAATCTCGGAACATACCCCAAGAAGCACAAAAAAACTGTTCCGATCCTAACCCGTTAGCGAGGAGGCTGAGACGGGGCACTTGACTGACTGCCTGTCGGGGGAGCGGGCGGATCAACCTTTTGGAATCCAGCGGGAACTTCAAATAGCGAATCAGGTTGTGGCTCTTCCTTGACGTTCCGCAATTCTTTAGCCAGCAAGCCGGTAATTTCTTCTCGAACGGGGATCCCCAGTTTGGGATCGACCCAAACCAGTGATGATTGTCCCTCTTGTTTCATGGATATTTGCCACTTTTCAGTTTGCCGACCGGCGACGGTATCATCACCTAACTTAGTGCAAGAAAGGGTTTGAGCACAGGGATGGCGGCTATCACCGGGTAACGGGGGCGGATCGGCAGAGTAATTACCCTTACGTTCCCAATAAATTTTTTTGTCAGGGAAGATCTGCCACATGGTTCCTTTAGCTGGATTTAATACATTAATCAAAACATGCCCGTATTCCCCCGCTGCCTGTTGGTCGGAAATAGCCATCTCGGTACGCTGGCGTCCGTGGCTCATAAACAATTTTCCGACCACATATTCTTTCTGATCTTTCAAATTTTTCTGCACCATGTCTGCCGAAAAATCGGCTCCCGCCCCATAAGCGGACTGACACAGGAAGGCCAATAGCCCCAAAATACCCACCCACACACTCTTAGCCATTGATTCCTCCACAACAAGACCAACCGACAAATTAAGCCAAGCGAAACAACCCACTTGGGAGACACTTACCTTCCCCAAGACCCTCCTGCCCGATCGGCAGGCGGTTGGCCCCACGGACGCTCGCTGGGAGCATTCCACCCCCCCACATCGGGTGCTTGGGGGGCACTGCGAGAGCGGTCAGATTCATTTCCCCAGCGATTCCCCCCCCAAGGGTTGTCAGTTCCTTGATAATTACCTCCATATCCACTCCCACCGCTGTGGAGAGGTGGTTTTTCATAACTTGGCGCTGGCGTTTCATAGGAGCGGTAATCCCGTGAATTACGGCGATTGCCGTAATCTTCCCCTCTGTTATCAGGATAATAATCCCTATCCGATCGGTAATCCCGATTATCAGCCCAATCGGGGTAACGATCATCGTAACGACTACGCCCACCGTAGCTCGGACTGTAGCGGTCCCAATAGCCACCGTCCCGCCATTCCCGCAATCCTGGATCCCAATGCCGCCCTTTGTT
>CAWUNB010000397.1:0-1626 GCA_963923745.1 uncultured Thiotrichales bacterium | reverse complement strand
GAGTATCGTCGGCAGCGTCAGATGTGTATAAGAGACAGCCCCTGGGCTAACCCACACCCACTACGCAGCTCAACGAGTTAAAGATGGCGTAGTGGATCGTTTTCGCGAACGGTTCGGGCGGCGGCCTTCGGTGGACACCGAACGTCCCCAGCTCCGGCTTAATCTTCACCTCCATGCCGGTAATGCCAGCCTGGCCTTGGACCTTTCTGGAGAAAGCCTCCACCGGCGTGGCTATCGTCGAGAAAGTGGGGCAGCTCCCCTCAAGGAAAACTTAGCTGCCGCATTATTATTGCGGGCTGGGTGGTCGGCTATTGCCAATGGAGGAGGTGGATTGGTGGATCCCCTTTGTGGTACCGGTACTCTTCCCATAGAAGCCGCCCTAATGGCAGCAGACTGTGCCCCCGGTGCCCTCCGAAGCTATTGGGGATTTCTCGGTTGGTTGGGTCACATCCCAGCTCTGTGGACTCGGTTGACTCAAGAAGCAGTCGCTCGGCGGGAAGTAGGCGTCTCCCGCTTACCCACCATCGTGGGCTATGACGCCGATGGCGGTTCAGTTCGCCAAGCGCTGGAAGGGGTAGAGCGAGCAGGGTTACGGGGTCATGTCCACATTGAACGGCGGGAATTAGCCCACTGTCGTGCCACTGGTAGCGAAGTGGGCTTGGTGATTGCCAATCCTCCCTATGGGGAACGGCTGGGGGAATTAGCAGAGCTGGAGGGCCTTTATGCCCACTTAGGGGAAGTGCTGCGGGAAGGATTCCCTAATTGGGAAGCAGCCGTGTTCACTGGCAATCCACCCCTAGGAAAACATTTGGGACTGCGGGCTTGGAAACTTCACGGCCTGTTTAACGGCCCTATTCCCTGCCAATTGCTTCGTTTCCATATCACCCCAGATTGGTACCGTTCCCAATCTGCTATCCCCTCCCCTCTTCCTAAAGCAGCCCTCTCCCCCACCGTTACCGCGCCCTCAAGCGCTGGGGGAGCGATGCTGGCTAATCGATTGAAGAAAAATCGTAAAGAACTAGGTCGATGGGCGGAGCGAGAAGGTATTAGCTGTTACCGACTATACGACGCAGATCTGCCGGAGTACGCCTTAGCCATCGACCTGTACCAAGGGGAACAACGGCTATGGGTTCATTGCCAGGAATATGAAGCCCCCGCCACTATCGATTCGACTAAAGCCGCCAACCGACTTCAGGAAGCGCTGGCGGTTATTCCCGAAGTACTCCAAATTCCTCCAGATCAAGTATTCCTCAAGGTTCGCCGACGGCAGAAGGATCGGAGCCAATACCAAAAACAGGCCACTGAAGGCCGTTTTTATGAAGTCAAAGAAGGCCCCTGCACCTTTTTGGTGAATTTCACCGATTATCTGGATACTGGATTGTTTCTGGACCATCGTCCTACTCGGGCCCTAATTCGACAACTAGCCCCGGGCCGGCGCGTGCTCAATTTATATGCCTATACCGGGACAGCCACCGTGCACGCTGCTGCTGGCGGGGCTGCTGCCACCACTAGTGTTGATCTATCGCCAACCTACTTGGCCTGGGCGCGGCGTAATTTGGCCCGGAATGGCTACGCTAGTACTGTCTCTTATACACATCTGACGCTGCCGACGATACTCCTTGTGTA
>CAWUNB010000396.1:0-1629 GCA_963923745.1 uncultured Thiotrichales bacterium | reverse complement strand
ATGAAACATTCGGCCCCTGGTCTTATAAAGACGCGGGATCGGGCACCCTGATTTCCACCCAGAACTACTACTACCTGCAAGATGGCAGCCAAGGCGACGGCCTCAGCACGTATGTCTACGAGTATGTGTTTAACGTCCCCGCTAGCAAAACACTCAAGAGCATCACCCTTCCGGACAGCTCCACCCAGTTCGGCTTGCTGGCGATGTCCACCATCGTCATTGCCAGCGGTTCGTGATTAGGCAAGCCACCCGAAGGCGGGCTGGGTTTTTCCTTTCTGAAGGGTCCGGTCAATTTAATAGCTGCCCAGGTGCATACTATCTTTTTCCTAAAAGGTGGCAACATGGCACGATTCACCAGTTGCCCCAGACTGACCAAAGGCATCCACCATGCTTTGGAGTACCTTTATAATCGCTTGACGGTTTCTGCCTACACGAAGAATTAGGCGACAAAAAAGTGGGGCGCCTTTGTTGAAGGTACATGCCTCTCTGCTTGGCGCGGACGAGTATTTTTTGGGCCAAGGTTCCAACATCCGGGCTTTTGTCGAAAGCCTTTACACCGGATTGCTTGGTCGCCAATCAGACCTGGATGGCATGCAGGCTCACCAGACCCTGCTGGTCGAGGGAACAACCTAAAGCAAGTTGACACTGGCATTCCTCACCAGCCGGGAAAGCGGTCGCCACATGGCCGGCAAAGCTTATTGCGAACATTTGGGCCGGCAGGGATCGGCCAATGAACTGGAGTCATAGGCGTCAATCGCCGTTTCACCCCAGCGATCGAAGTTTCCGGGACTGGGCCTGCGTAACACCCCCAACCAGGCACCTGCCAACCCGTTCATGGTCCCCCCCGGCACAGCCACCATGCATGCCAATGCGGCTTCCTCGAACGCCACAACCAATAACGGCCCTGGCTCAGGCACCGTGGCGATCCTGAACCAGGATTTCAGCGCGGTATTCCCCACTATCATGGTGGGAACCGATGGCTTGATTGCTACGGTAGCCACCAGGTGGACCGACCAGACACCCCATTGAGGGGGGAATGCAATGGGTGGAGGTGCTTTCTGACGAAAGCGGCCTGACCACCGTTTGGTAAAGCCAGACCTTGGCCTCGGCCCGGTAACCCCGCTTGTCGCTGGCAGGCAACCTGATCTACACCATTGGCCTGGATACCAGTACCGGAATGTACAGCCTGATCACCGTTGACCCGTCCGATAGAATTCAGTTGGGCAGCACCAATTACGGGTCGGGGGATAGGGAGAATCCCCTGCAAATGGTCAGCATGATCAGCCTGGCGGGAATCTTGTACCAAGGCACCGAAAAGGGATTGATCCGGGTCCAGGCAGGAATTGATTAGGCCCCTCTCAATTCCTGAATAGGTGATGGGTCACCCCGGGCCAGCTTGCATGCCTTTGCAAGTACACCATTCCATGGAAGATGTGATCCGCATAAGGCCCTCCCATCCGAACTCCCGGGCGTTTCAGGACAGCCAGCCCGGCAACTCGGCAGCCTGCCGCACCCAATCTGCAAGCTGGGCCTCGTCGAGTGGGTCATTCTCGTGGATATCCATCCAGCGAGCGTCCCCGCTTTTGTCGGTGGCACCCGGAGGAACCGGGTTGAGGGCAATACCCTTGA
>CAWUNB010000395.1:0-1651 GCA_963923745.1 uncultured Thiotrichales bacterium | reverse complement strand
AGATCCTCTCTGGTCTCGTGGGCTCGGAGATGTGTATAAGAGACAGCTTTTTTGGCCGCCTTGGCCAAGGGCGAAGCGACCAGTCCTCTCCTTGATCGACGCCGCGCCACTGAACTACTGGGTACCATGCTAGGGGGCTATAACATTCAGCCCCTCATCGCCCTGTTGGACGATGAAGCGGTAGCGGATAAAGCCGCCGATGCCCTATCCCGTACCCTGCTGATGTTTGACGCTTACCACGATGTCTTAGCCAAAACGGCAACCAATCCCCACGCCAAGCGGGTAGTGGACGCCTGGGCCGCAGCGGAATGGTTTACCAGTCGGACCCCTCTGCCCGAAGAAATTACGGTCACGGTATTCAAAGTCCCGGGGGAGACCAATACCGACGATTTGTCCCCGGCCTCAGAAGCTTGGAGCCGCCCAGATATTCCCCTCCATGCCCAGGCTATGTTGATCAATCGGCTACCCGGCTCGCTAGATGTTATTACCCAGTTGAAGGCTAAAGGTCATCCCCTGGCCTACGTGGGTGATGTGGTGGGTACTGGTTCTTCCCGAAAATCTGCCATCAATTCGGTGTTGTGGCACATGGGGCAAGACATCCCCTACGTTCCCGGTAAGCGTCAAGGTGGCGTGATTTTGGGCGGCAAAATCGCCCCCATTTTCTTTAATACCGCTGAAGATTCCGGTGCCCTGCCCATTGAAGTGGATGTGTCTGGTCTGAATACCGGTGATGTCATCCGCATTCGCCCGCAAGAAGGGCGGCTGCTGGGGGAAGACGGTCATGAGATCGCTCGCTTTGAGCTAAAACCGGTCACCATCGCCGATGAAGTACGCGCCGGTGGACGTATCCCGTTGATTATCGGGCGGGCCTTGACCGACAAAACTCGGGAAGCTTTGGGATTGCCGTCCTCTCCGGTGTTCACTCGCCCGCAAGCGCCGGCGGATAGTGGGCGCGGCTATACCCTGGCGCAAAAGATGGTGGGCAAAGCCTGCGGCGTAGCCGGTGTGCGCCCCGGAACTTACTGCGAACCCCGCATGAGCACGGTGGGCTCCCAAGACACCACCGGAGCGATGACGCGGGACGAGTTGAAAGAATTGGCTTGCCTTGGCTTCTCAGCGGATTTGGTTATGCAGAGCTTCTGTCATACCGCCGCCTATCCCAAGCCCGTGGATATCAAGCTCCAACATACCCTGCCGGAATTTATGCGCAGTCGCGGCGGTGTCGCCCTGCGGCCTGGGGACGGCATCATCCATTCTTGGCTGAACCGAATGTTGTTGCCCGATGGGGTAGGCACCGGGGGTGATTCCCATACCCGTTTCCCCATTGGTATCTCTTTCCCCGCTGGTTCTGGTTTAGTGGCCTTTGCAGCCGCCCTAGGCGTGATGCCCCTGGATATGCCGGAGTCCGTTTTGGTGCGTTTTAGCGGCCAGCTCCAACCTGGTATTACCCTGCGGGATTTGGTCAATGCCATCCCCTATAAAGCCATCCAGCTCGGATTGCTAACGGTGGAGAAGAAGGGCAAGAAGAATATATTCAACGGTCGGGTGCTGGAAATTGAAGGACTGCCGGATCTCAAAGTAGAGCAGGCCTTTGAACTGGCCGATGCCTCGGCGGAACGTTCTGCCAATGGTTGTGCGGTGCGTCTGGGGA
>CAWUNB010000394.1:0-1652 GCA_963923745.1 uncultured Thiotrichales bacterium | reverse complement strand
CCCTCCCCTGCGACCTCCCGTGCTGCCCCGGAGCCAGTCAAAGCTGCTTCTACCGAGACCACTATTCGAGTGGATACTCGGCTGCTAGATAGCATCATGAATATGGTGGGGGAATTAGTGTTGGTGCGTAATCGCCTGGTAACGCTCCAGGGGGCTATGGGTGATGATGAAACCAGCAAAGCTATTGCCCATTTAGACGTAGTGACGGCCAACCTGCAGAACGAGGTCATGAAGACTCGAATGCAGCCCATCAAGAAAGTGTTTGGTCGTTTCCCCCGGGTAGTGCGGGATCTCGCTCGGACCCTTAACAAGGAAGTGAATTTAGTGCTAGAGGGGGAAGATACTGACCTGGACAAGAATTTAGTAGAAGCTCTGGCTGATCCCTTGGTACATCTGGTACGTAACTCGGTAGATCACGGCATTGAAGCGCCTAGTGTGCGGTTGGCAGCGGGTAAATCAGCGACGGGCACCGTCACACTATCGGCGGCCCAGGAAGGGGATCACATCCTGTTAATCATTACTGATGACGGTGCAGGGATGGACCCCGAACGGTTGCGACGCAAAGCTGTGGAAAAGAGCATCATGGACGCTGATGCTGCGGCCCGATTGGATATTCGGGAGTGCTTTGAGCTGATCTTTCTCCCAGGGTTTTCCACTAAAGCCGCCATCTCTGACGTATCGGGGCGGGGAGTTGGCATGGATGTGGTCAAAACCCGTATTAACCAGCTCAATGGCACCATTGATATCAGCTCCGTGGTGGGTCAGGGAACGCGCATCGTGATGAAAGTCCCTCTGACCCTGGCCATCATGCCTACGTTGATGGTGGTATTGGGGAGACAGACTTTTGCCCTACCGTTGGTAAATGTCAGCGAAATATTCCACCTGGATCTATCCCGCACCAATGTTGTGGACGGTCAACGGGTAGTGGTAGTGCGTAGTAAACCACTACCTCTGTTCTACTTGCGCCATTGGTTAGTGCGAGGTGGGACAGATGACTACGACCGAGGGAGTGGTTTTGTCGTCGTGGTTAACGTGGGTACTCAGCGATTTGGCTTTGTAGTGGACCAGCTCATCGGCCAGGAAGAAGTAGTGATCAAACCCTTGGGCGCCCTTCTCCACGGTACTCTGGGGTTAGCCGGGGCCACCATTACTGGTGATGGGCGTATTGCTCTCATCCTTGATGTGCCTAGCCTTATTAAGGCCTACGGTCGCCAACGCTAATGAATAACGAAACGGGGGAGAGGGTATGCCTGTCAAAGCGTTGGTGGTGGATGATTCGGGATTTTTTCGACGCCGAGTAATAGAGATCCTTAACGCGGATCCCTTAATTCAAGTAGTGGGCAGTGCAGCCAATGGCCGTGAGGCTGTGGATCAAGTGCTGGCATTGCAACCTGATGTAGTGACCATGGACGTAGAGATGCCGGTGATGGATGGCATTAGTGCTGTCCGGGAAATCATGCAGCGCCGTCCTACCCCGGTATTGATGTTTTCCTCCCTAACTGTTGAAGGTGCTAAAGCTACTCTGGATGCTTTGGACGCCGGGGCGGTGGATTTCCTACCTAAGCGCTTTGAAGATATTGCGGCTGAGCGAGACAAAGCACTATCAGAATTACTGTCTCTTATACACATCTGACGCTGCCGACGATACTCCT
>CAWUNB010000393.1:0-1656 GCA_963923745.1 uncultured Thiotrichales bacterium | reverse complement strand
TCACTGTGCCGATTTCGGCTAAATAAGCCTCTTCTGCGTCAGTTAATTCCACGTCATCATAACCGGTGATCATAGGCCGGACATGGGCTGCGAAAGAATGCCCAGTGGTTAGCAAGTAAACGTGAATCATAACAAAGGCTAAAATGGCATAAGCCGCTGCAACATGGATATTGGATATCCAGCCGATGGGGCTAAAAGCAACTGTACCGTGATACCAGAAATGGTATCCCAGATAGGCCAACCCGCTGATCCAAATCGCTGGGAATAAAATAATCTTTAGGATTAGATAGGCCATTGCTTGGAGCGGATTATGCTTGCGCCAAAACATTTTGCGGTAAGGATGTTTTTCACCCCGAAAAATACCTATGGTGTAGTAACGAACAACCGCAATCATGCCCTCCATTGTTGGTAGGTAATGCTTATATTCACCGGTGGTAAATAACCAAAAAGTGGCAAATAACCAAATAACCAGCAAAATCAGCGCTGCCGTGGTATGGACTACCACCGCTGTACCAAAATTCATTAAGTGATGAATACCCCGCACCGCAAAGCCACTAAATAATAGCGTTACGATGAGCATAACCTGGGACCAGTGCCAAACCCGCTCGAAGCGTTTAAAAACCATTAAGGTGCGCGTGGCCATTAGTGTTTCTCCCCTGAATAGCTCCATAAACGGAAAGCAGAATGAACAATGATACCCAACAAGACCATCCCTAAGAGCAATTTACCAAGGGTATCAAGGGTACTCAGTCCCCCTTCTCGGCCAGGTAAATAAAACCCCGTCAATTCCTTCAGGCGACCATTCTCGGCATGACAGCTTTGGCAGTCCAAGGCCTTGTCCTTGGGGGCAACCATGTGAGTTGTTGGCCAATAGGAATAGGTTTGAATAAAACCGTATTCTCCACTATAGGGTTTATTAAATTGCTTCATGCCGAAGGCAATGGCTCGCCCCATATCGTAATTACCCCAGTAGGCATCTTTATCGTCGGGATCATTACCCCACAGGTGCATATAAACCAAGGTATTGTTGACCTTATCGTAGGGTTGTACGGTATGCATCCGTTTGAAGGGCCAAATACGGGCATCCGGATCGTTATTCGATCCATTCAAGGCATTAATTTCGATGGGCTCCTTGCTCGGATCAAAATGACTATCGACGGTTAAATAATTAACCGTACCATTAAACCAACGGTATTCTGGAATAACATTTTCGCTGTATTGGAAAGTGCCTTTGATGGATTTGTAGGTATCACGGTTTTCCCCATTGCCTTGAACATAACCATCCACTTTATAGCCATTACCGTTTTTATCCACAGCACCAGCAGTACGCCAATCCCAATCTACTTTTGTGGCCACTCCTCCTCTTGCCATGGCTGGGATATGACAAGTTTGGCAGGCCACATTAGCGGTATGGTCATTTAATTTAATACCGATGATAGTGGATTTAGCATGGGGAGCATTACTATGGCAGGATTCACAAGTCGCCGCTTCACGTCGAATACCCGGTTTACCCGTTCCCCCGGTATCTTTTGCAACCGTGTTATAACGGCTGCCAGAAACTTGATGCAAATGGGTGACGTGGCACATCGTGCAGGCAAAATTCAGCCCCTTTTCATCCATGTGCACATCAAGAGTTTTGCTTGCATGGGTCAAAGA
>CAWUNB010000392.1:0-1669 GCA_963923745.1 uncultured Thiotrichales bacterium | reverse complement strand
TGGTAATGATCAATTTAGTGTCGACTCCTGTAATAGTGCCACTTTGGAGGGAGGCGATGGAAATGATAGTCTTTCTGGGTTATCCGGCGACTATTTAGGAACGAATTACTCGTTCTACGGCGGCAATGGCGATGACCAACTTAATGTATCTGGTATTAATTACACTTGGTCGGGTGCTACAGTAGTGTTGCTAGATGGAGGAGAAGATAATGATGTAATATCGCTTAAGCCGTATTACGACCAATCCCCTTTTGCACATGCAACGTTAAATGGTGGCAATGGTGATGATATATTAACAGCTTCGGATGTATTAGATTTGATCTATTCTGGCGGGGATGGATGTGATACGTTTGTATTGACTTCTCAGCAATTTCAAACTTTAGGCAAGACCATAAACTTTTCTACAGATAATAATCAAGTATCTATTACCGCTAAAGCTATTGTAATAAGTGATTTTGCACCTGGTGAAGGGGGCGATAAGTTAGATATTAGTGACCTGATTAAAAATGCCGCTGTTGGGTATGAAGGCGATAATCCGTTTGGATCCGGATTTTTAAAACTTCAGCAGTCCGGGAATGATGTCCTGCTACAGTTTGACGTTGATGGAAATGCAGTTGACACTAATGCGCCTACTACGATGGCGATATTGCAAAATGTCCAGTTGAGTGACCTTGTTGCAGATAACTTCTATCCTAATTATCCTATCGATGGCTCGGAGCCAGAAGGTTTACTCATTGATGGAACTAATAGCGGTGAGATTTTAATAGGCGATGCAGGTGCCGACACCATTTTAGGTAATGAAGGCAATGATAGTATAAATGGGATGGGAGGTAGTGATAGGTTAGAAGGAGGGACTGGAGCTGATACGATTTATGGCAATTTGGGTAAAGATACCCTGCTAGGAAATAGTGGAGATGACGTACTCACAGATGACCAAGGGTCGAACTTTTTCGACGGCGGGGAGGGTAATGATACTCTCAATGCTAGTTCACTTACTGGCAACCAAACGATGTTCGGTGGCCTTGGTAATGACAGCTTGAGCTTAACCGCTACTGGAGGGTCAAACTTTCTTGACGGCGGGGAGGGTAATGATAGTCTCTATGCTAATTTACTTACTGGCAACCAAACGATGTTCGGTGGTCTTGGTAATGACAGCTTGAGCTTAACCGCTACTGAAGGGTCAAACTTTCTTGATGGAGGGGAGGGTAATGATAGTATCAATGCCACTTCACGTACTGGCAACCAAACCGTGTTCGGTGGCCTTGGTAATGACAGTTTAGCCGCTACTGGAAGGTCGAACTCCCTTGACGGCGGGGAGGGCGATGATTATTTGAGCGTTTATGGTGATGTTCAGCATGGCGTAGCAACACTTAGCGGTGGCGATGGTAATGACTATCTATACAGTAGTTATGAGTCTTCCGTTTTACTGCAAGGTGGTAATGGTAATGATCAATTTAGTGTCGACTCCTGTAAGAGTGCCACTTTGGAGGGAGGCGATGGAAATGATAGTCTTTCTGGGTTTGTATCCGGCGACTATTTAGGAACGAATTACTCGTTCTACGGCGGGAATGGCGATGACCAACTTAATGCGTATGGTTATTCTTGGTCTGGTGTTACAGTAGTGTTGCTAGATGGAGGAGAAGATAATGATGTAATATCGCTTAAGCCG
>CAWUNB010000391.1:0-1686 GCA_963923745.1 uncultured Thiotrichales bacterium | reverse complement strand
GGGGTATTCGGTTAGGCACCGTGGCCGATCTGATTCACTACCGCATCTTCCACGAACGCAATGTGGAACGGGTAGCGGAAGCGCCCCTAACCACCGCCTACGGCGATTTTCGCGTATTGGCCTACCAGGACAGCTTGGATAAAGCGCTGCACTTGGCCGTGGTCAAGGATCCCTTGACCTCGACGCCGTTGGTACGGGTCCACTTGCAGGATGATTTAACCGATTTATTGGGCACCCTGGGCAGTGGTAGTTGGTCGCTGGCGACGGCCTTAGCGCGGATAGGCCAGGAAGGCGGGGTACTGGTACTGCTACGCAAGTCCCAGGATGATCGAGCCCTGGTCCGGCGGATTCGGGAACTGGCTCTACGCCGGGAGGGCGGCGTGTCGGCCACAGAACGCAATGACGATCTCCGTAGTTATGGCGTAGGGGCACAGATCCTGGTGGACTTGGGGATAAAACAGATGCGGGTACTGTCCTCGCCGAAGCGGGTACACGCGCTGTCGGGTTTTGGTTTAGAAGTGGTGGAGTATGTGACGGGTGATTGAACAATCGCCGTGGTAACAGGCCCTTTGCAAACGGATACAACCAGTGAACGATATCAAAACGATAGAAGGTCAATTGACCGCTGAAGGGGCCCGCTTTGGGCTGGTGGTGGGACGCTTCAACAGCTTTGTGGTGGAATCGCTCCTCAGTGGCGCGATAGACACCCTAGTGCGCCACGGCGCTAACCGCGAGTTGCTGACGGTGGTACGGGTACCTGGCGCTTTTGAGATTCCCCTGGTCGCCGCCCGTCTGGCCGCTTCCCAGCGTTACGACGCCCTCATCGCCATCGGCGCGGTGATTCGCGGCGGCACTCCCCACTTTGACTATGTGGCGGGTGAATGCACCAAGGGCCTCGCTCAGGTCATGCTCACCCATAACATCCCGGTAGCGTTTGGCGTCCTCACCGTGGACACCATCGAACAGGCCATCGAACGGGCCGGCACCAAAGCCGGTAACAAAGGCGCGGAAGCGGCCCTATCGGCCATGGAAATGGTCCAAGTATTACGTGGGTTAAGCGCGTGAGCGAAACCACTGAGCGACCCCGCCACCGCTTTGGTCCCACCGTCGGCCAGGCCCGTACCAACGCTCGCCGCCTGGCCCTCCAAGCTCTTTACCAGTGGCACCTGACCCGTCAGTCCTTGATGGAAATCGAAAACTGGTTCTTGGAAGAACAGGATCTGCGGGGCGCTGACTTGGGCTACTTCCATGATTTGCTGCACGGGGTAGCGGCCCACGCCGGTGAGCTCGACGCTCAGTTGTTGCCCCTAGTAGATCGCTCAGTGAACGACATTGATCCGGTGGAACTCACCGCCCTGCGTATTGGCGCGTTTGAATTAAACCAGCGCCAAGAAATTCCCTATCGGGTCATCATCGACGAGGGGCTGGAGTTGTGTAAGCGCTTTGGGGCGGAAGAAGGCTACCGTTTTGTCAACGGCGTGCTGGATCGGTTGGCACGCCAGCTGCGAGGGGCTGAGGTGACGCGGCCTTGAGTTTTCCTTCGTATGGAGAAACAGAGCGCTAATTCACATAGCGCGATTACCTTTAATTTCCAACCTTGGAGTCCGCCCCTAATGCTTAGTCGCTCGCCGTCGTGGCTCGCTCCTGCGCATTGCCGAAGAAGCGGTTCGCGTTTCACGGGACGCC
>CAWUNB010000390.1:0-1691 GCA_963923745.1 uncultured Thiotrichales bacterium | reverse complement strand
GGCAGCGTCAGATGTGTATAAGAGACAGAGTGGGTCGGGGTATTATTTGAACGTAGTCGAGAAGAAATTCGCTTCACTATTTCAGATCAAGGTAATGGTTTTGATTGGCAACGTTATCTAGATTTTGATCCAGAACGAGCTTTTGACCCCCATGGACGAGGCATTGCTATGGCACGCCACATTAGCTTTGATCGCTTAGAGTATCAAGGTAATGGTAATACCGTCGTGGCGATAGTTAATTTAATTTCTAACTAATATAACTACTCGGTGAATTCCTCCCCTCCCCTATTAGATGTTGTCGCTTTGTACCGTTATTACGGTAATCGCTGTGCGGTACAAGGGATTTCCTTTCAGGTACAGCGAGGCGAGGTAGTAGGGTTTTTAGGCCGCAATGGTGCCGGTAAAACAAGTACCCTACAAATGTTAGCTGGCTGTTTAGCCCCCAGCCGAGGACAAATACGCATAGGCGGTTACGATATAACCGAAGAGCCTTTGTCAGCTAAAACCCTGCTGGGTTATCTACCAGAACAATCACCGCTGTATCCAGAACTCACGGTAGATGAATACCTGCTGTATACCGCTCGCTTACGCAACGTCCCTAGAAGGGAACAATTCCATGCATTACAACAAGCCAAGGAGCGCTGCGGACTAGTTGAAGTGGGTCAGCAATTGATTGGGACATTATCTAAGGGCTATCAACAACGCCTGGGGGTTGCCCAGGCCCTTATCCATAGTCCACCGTTAGTCTTGTTGGACGAACCAACGGTGGGATTGGATCCGCTACAAGTTCGGGAGATGCGAAAGCTAATTCAGGCGCTAGGCACCGATCACGGTGTACTGCTGTCTAGCCATATTTTGTCCGAAGTACAGGCTGTTTGTGATCGGGTACAAATTATCCACCAGGGGCAACTCGTCGCTAATGATACGGTAGTTGAGCTAGGACAACGATTAACTACAACTCGATTACTGGTCAGGATCGCCCACCCTCCCGCTACCGGATTAGTTGAAACGTTGCAAACTATTTCGGGTGTTCAACAGGTGGAATTATTGGAAGCGGGGTATTTGCGGCTTTTCTGCCGGAATAATCCGGCTCAAGCAGTAGCTGAGCTGGTGGTTACAGCGGGCTGGGGATTGCTAGAACTCACTCCCGACAGCTCGGGATTGGAAGAAATGTTTGTGAATCTAACGACGGGCATTTGACTCTTCCAGCCAACGGAGAAAATGTTCTCGGGCTTGGCGAGCATTACTAAATAAATCATGAAGGGCAGCGCCATCGCCAGCGCTCATGGCCGCAGTGACCCGATCCAGCTCTTGGCGATAACGATCCACCATGGCCAATAAATGGGAACGATTGGCTAAACAAATATCCCGCCACATAACCGGATCGCTACCGGCAATGCGGGTAAAGTCACGAAAACCGCCGGCAGCGTAACGAAAAATCTCCCAACTGTCGTCCATCCGCGCCAGAGCGTCTACTAGGGAAAAGGCCAATAAATGGGGCAAATGGCTGGTGGCGGCCAGCACTTCGTCGTGGTGCTCCACCCCCATTTCCACCACTTCTGCGCCGCAGGCTTGCCACAGAGTCCGTACCCTATCCACCGCCGCCGGGGCACTTTCTGCTACCGGGGTAAGAATCACTCGACGGCCTTGAAACAGCCCAGGAAAGGCAGCGGCAACGCCGCTGCGTTCAA
>CAWUNB010000389.1:0-1697 GCA_963923745.1 uncultured Thiotrichales bacterium | reverse complement strand
TTCCCACTGCGGCCCTGATTAACGGTTCAGCCGGTATCCGCGAAGCCTATACCACCGGTCGCGGTCGAGTCGTCATGCGGGCCCGTAGCCATGTAGAAGATACCGAGCGCAGCGGCAAGCAGGCCATCATCGTCACCGAATTACCCTATCAGGTGAATAAGGCCCGTTTGCTGGAAAAAATTGCGGAATTGGTCAAGGAACGGCGCATTGAAGGCATTACCGAATTACGGGATGAGTCGGACAAGGACGGTATGCGCATGGTGATTGAATTGCGGCGGGGGGAAGTGGCCGAAGTAGTGCTGAATAACCTCTACCAGCACACCCAGCTGCAAACGGTCTTCGGCATTAATATGGTGGCTTTGGTGGACGGTCAGCCCCTGACCTTGAACCTAAAGCAACTGTTGGAAGCGTTTTTGCGCCATCGCCGGGAAGTGGTCATTCGGCGCACGGTATATGAACTGCGTAAGGCGCGGGAACGGGCCCATATTTTGGAAGGGTTGGCGGTTGCCCTCGCTAATATCGATCCCATCATTGCTTTAATTAAAGCCTCTCCCAATCCGGCAGAAGCGAAAGCGGCCTTGCTGGCCATGCCCTGGGCACCGGGCATCGTGGTGGACATGTTGGAACGGGCCGGGGCTACGGCCTCGCGCCCCGAGGGATTACCGGATTGTTTGGGATTGGTGGAAGGGCATTACCGTTTGTCGGAAACCCAGGCCCAGGCCATTTTGGATCTGCGGCTGCACCGACTAACCGGTTTAGAGCAGGACAAGATTCTTGGGGAATACCGGGAGCTGTTGACCACCATCGACGGATTGCTGGCTATTCTCAACAGTTTTACCCGCTTGATGGCGGTGATTCGGGAAGAATTGCTGGCGGTGCGTGCCCAATACGCCGATCCCCGGCGCACTGAAATTTTAGTCGATCACCAAGAGTTGACCATGGAGGACCTGATTACCGAAGAGGATGTGGTGGTCACGTTCTCCCACGCCGGTTATGCCAAATACCAAGCCCTATCTTTGTACCGTGCACAACGACGCGGAGGTAAGGGGCGAGCAGCAGCCAGCGTTAAAGAAGAAGATTTCATTGATAAGTTATTTGTCGCCAATACCCACGATACCTTGCTGTGCTTCTCCAGTCGCGGGCGGGTGTACTGGATTAAGGTTTACCAATTGCCCCAAGCCGGGCCGGGCGCTCGCGGTAAACCGTTGGTGAATCTATTGCCCTTAGAGGGCGACGAGCGCATCAACGCGGTATTAGCGGTGCGGGATTTTTCTGCCGGCGGGTTTGTGTTCATGGCCAGCCAACAGGGCGTAGTGAAGAAAACCCCGTTGACCGATCTGTCCCGGCCTCGAGCAGCAGGCATCATCGCGGTGGGTTTGCGGGAAGGGGATTGTCTGGTGGGGGTGGAACTCACCGACGGCCAGCGCGACATCATGTTGTTTACCCGCCAGGGCAAAGTGGTGCGCTTCTCCGAAGAAGAAGTGCGGGCTATGGGCCGGGATGCCACTGGCGTGCGCGGTATCACCCTGCAAGAGGAAGATCGGGTTATTGCCCTAATGGTGGCCGGACCGGGGGCGGTGTTGACGGCGACGGAAAACGGCTACGGCAAGCGTACCGCCATCGAAGAATATCCAGTGCGGGGGCGCGGCGGTCAGGGGGTGATTTCTATCCAAACCAGTGAGCGCAATGGGCCGGTG
>CAWUNB010000388.1:0-1699 GCA_963923745.1 uncultured Thiotrichales bacterium | reverse complement strand
CAAACACGAAAGACTGAGCTTTGGTCATGATAGAATTCTCCTGATGAAAAAAAAAGAACAAAGGACACCGGCTCCGGTAACTTCCTAAATATTAGGAAGAAAATCGGGAGCGGCGCTTTATTTTCCCACAAGCAATTGAGGACTATTACCTTTTTTGATTTACTAATCCAACCTTAATAACCGATCTATTGCAAGACAGAGATTCTTCGTATTTTGATAGACTCGTTCCAGAATCGTTTTATTGATAGTCACGAAATATTCCTGATTCTTTGTTTCCTCAGCTAACTCTCGCCATAGTACCTCTAGGCTAACAACTCCCATATCCCGACAATGGCTGGCTAAATTCAATGCCAGCTGGTTTAGAGTTTTCCTATCTTCCTTTACCACTGCTCGTTGCACATCCTCTAACCACTGAGCGACATCTTGCAAAAAGACTTCAGCAACTGAGGTAAAATCCCCGGCTAATTCTTTTTGCAGGGTGCGTAGCGCAGCTAAATCTATGCAGTTTTCCTCCTCTGCCACAGCTAGATCCAGTACCAACCAAAATTTGGATCCTTTTCCCAGTTGGCTGTCGACACCAATTTCTCCTCCCATTAAGCGGGTCAATTGAGCTGCCATGGCTAAACCAATACCAATTCCGCCATAACGCCGAGTCCGGGAAGCTTCCCCTTGAGTAAAGGCTTGAAAAAGATAGTGCTGCATATCTGCCGAAATTCCCGGGCCAGTATCGGCAACCGCTAACCGTAACCGGACTCCCCCTGGAGAGTAGGCTAATTTTTCAGCAGACAACACTACTTGACCGTGCTCAGTAAATTTTACCCCGTTATCTAGTAAACGATGTAGGATGCGCTGTAAATAGCCTGGATTACCTTGTACCGTACTTGGCATGCTTCCATCTAATTGACAGGTTAGGCTAAGTCCTTTTGCATTGGCTTTGGGGCGCCACTGCGCTACCAATTGGGATAACAGCGCATTAGGATCAAAGGTCTGAACAACTCCTGGGCCATATTCTGCTGCTAAACGAGAAAATTCTAATACTTCATCAATCATCCCTAATAAACCACGTCCAGCTTCTTCTAGTGCTGTTAATTGCTCTAATCGACGGTGCTCTTCACCCTCCTCCCGTAGTAAACGGGCTATCCCCAAAATACCGTTTAGGGGAGTACGTAACTCGTGGGTAACGATAGCTAAGAATTCATCTTTAGCCTGGCTTCCCCTGGCTAGTTGTAAATTAGCCTGCTCCAGAATTGCTCGTTGTTGTTCTAACAATTGCCGAGCTTCTAATTCAGGTCTCAAGTCATGGAGGATACAAAGGAACATGTCAAACTCCCCAGAGGGGAGTGTTTGTACCGCATCGTCAGCAAACAACGTCATATCATCGGTGGATACTTCGCTTACTGCGACGTGGAGTTGTAACAGCTGGCCATCAGTTCGCTGTCCTATCAGAGGATCCCGGTACATAGCACCATCATCGTGGCTAGCACAATAATGTCGTAACCAACGAGTAACGGAACCTGCGTAATCTGCTGGTACCGGTAACAAATGTTCAATAGTTCGATGTAGAACATGAATTTCGTCGCAACCAAATAAGCGCTCAGCAGCACGATTAAAAGATTGCACTGTTCCATTGGGATCAAATAGGATGATGGCTTCCTGTCTCTTATACACATCTGACGCTGCCGACGATACTCCTTGTGTA
>CAWUNB010000387.1:0-1710 GCA_963923745.1 uncultured Thiotrichales bacterium | reverse complement strand
AAGAGACAGCATCTCCCCTAACACTCGCATTCCATCCTGAATTTCCGCCTCCAGCACTGCCAACTTCGCCAAAATCTCCTTCGGTGGCAGATGATCAATGACTTCATGCACCACTTCCTTGTAACGGTTAATAGATAAATCATAACCCTGAGCCGCAATATCCGCCTTCGACACGCAAAAACTCTGAGCCGTGCGCGGACGAGTTCTTTCACTATCCTCCCGTTGCTCCCAACGGGTCAGCACATCCGGCAGATTATTTTTAGCGTGATCGGCATCGGCTAATACCTCAACCGGTTTCACGCCCAGTTTTTCTTCCGGTAATAACGGCTGGCGTTTATCATCTAAACTCCAACCATCCGCTTGCATATCGTAAAACCAAACGTAATCAGTACCACCTGAATCGGTTTTAGTAAAAATTAGGATAGCCGTAGAAACTCCAGCGTAGGGTTTAAAGGCCCCAGAAGGAAGAGAAATAACGGCATCCAGTTTTTGTTCCTCCACCAAAAGGCCCCGTAATTTTTTATGAGCCTTGGAAGACCCAAACAATACCCCATCTGGGACAATAACTGCCGCACGACCACCCGGTTTGAGCAAATGTAAGAAGAGCGCCAGAAATAAGAGTTCAGTTTTTTTAGTTTGAACAATATTAGTCAAATTCTTAGCCGCATTTGCCGAATCCAGCGAACCCGCGAAAGGCGGATTAGCCAAAATCAGCGAATAACTTTGTTCGTCCTCGCTATGATCCTTAGATAAAGAATCGCGATAGCGAATATTCGGATTATCCACGCCATGAAGGGCCATATTCATACTGCCAATACGCAGCATGGTGTTATCAAAATCGTAGCCATGGAACATAGTTTGATGAAAATGTTCCCGATCAACGGCATTACGCAGCATTTCAGGATGATTGTCCCGCAGATATTCTCCAGCCGCGACCAAGAAACCACAAGTGCCACTGGCCGGATCACAAATAATATCCTGAGCCGTGGGCTTCATTAGCTCCACCATCAATTTAATAATGTGACGCGGCGTGCGGAATTGACCATTTTGCCCCGCCGAAGCAATCTTGCTCAGCATGTATTCATAGAGATCCCCTTTGGTATCCCGCTCCTCCATGGGAACATGGTCGAGCATGTCCACCACTTTAGCGAGCAAGTTCGCCGTGGGAATAGTGAAGCGGGCATCCTTCATGTGCTGCTGGTAAGTGGAATCGGCACCGCCCAAAGTGCGAATAAAGGGAAACACGTGTTCCCCTACCACCGTGTACATTTCACTACCAGCCAGATGCTTGAAATGGGACCAGCGCAGATCGTTGTAATCCCGGCCTTTGGGGTCACGGCCCACAGGAAAAACCCGATTAGCCATGGGCTGGGCAAGCAACATAGCCCGATTTTCTTCCAGGGTATGGGTATCGTCCAAGCGCCGGATGAATAGCAAATAAGTAATTTGCTCCAAAACTTCCATCGGGTTAGATATGCCCCCCGACCAAAAAGCGTTCCATATAGCGTCAACTTGACCGCGTAATTCCCCGGTGAGCATGGTGATATCCGTTAAATTTAGAGGCTAGGTTGTAAGGTTAAGGGCGGTTTAAGGGCGGCCAGTGCCAGGATGGCGGCGGAAATAAATCAACTCTATTTGAATTTTCGGTTCCCCGCTCCCTGAGCGGAGTGGACGCTCCCTTTGACTTCGCTCAGGGAGCGGGGCTATCTG
>CAWUNB010000386.1:0-1724 GCA_963923745.1 uncultured Thiotrichales bacterium | reverse complement strand
TCGTAAGCTAATGTTCCCCAATAGCCACTAGGTACGGCGATATTCCAAAACCGATAACGCGTCACATCTTCTGGGCAAAAATCAGAAGTAATTAGTCGCGGGTAATCCTCTACCTGCATGGTGAATTGATTCAATGGTAATGAGAGCCCGAGTCCTTTCGCTTTAATATAGGCTTCTTTTCTCGTCCAACACTGAAAAAAAGCCGAAACGAAAGCAGGCCCCTCTAAACTGCTCAAAGCATGGTACTCATCAGCGCTAAAAAACCGCTTTGCCAATTCCCGCCGACTCACAATTCCTTCAGGCCGTTCAGCCTCCACGTCGACTCCAATTTCCCCACTAGAGGCCATTGCACACAACGCCACATCCTGGGCGTGACTGAGATTAAAAACTGGACCCTCCTGATCAACGAGAGCTGGTTTACCCCAAGGATTACGGGTGAAATGCAAACTCGCCGGTGACTGTCCCCTCCTAGCCAACAAAATACGTAGAGCACCATGAGCGATAATATAGCGACGGCGTAATTCGGGATAACGAAATCGATTCGCTTGAGCCTGTTCCGCTTCATCCAATAGCGGCCACAACTGCGGGATCCAGCCTTCATTATGAAGAGCAACACGCCACACGGCTAACATCAGCTAACTGGTCATCCAATTGTTTAACAGTAAACCCGTGTTGTAATAGCTATGTAAAATAATTACTGGCAATAATTGTCCATATCGCTCTCGAAAAAAACCGAATAACAATCCTGGAAAGACTGTTAGCAACGACCACACGTCATCTTTGGTAAAACGGTGCATAGCCGAAAATATTAAGGCAGTAAATAAATTAGCAACCGTTACTGGGCCAAAATGAACCGTTCCCCATGGCTTGTCTAATAACCATCCTTGAATGCCACCGCGAAAAGCCAACTCCTCCAGTACAGGCCCGATCCACACCAGTAACCAAATCGGCGGCAAAACCCAGTGCTGTCTTTGAATAATCCCCCAGATCCAAAAGGGTAGAGGGAGCAGCAAAGCTCCCATAAACAAAGAATCCCGCCACCAAGGAGCGCCCTCCCCCTTAGCCATCAAGGGGTGCTACATTTAGCTTTTTTTTCTGAAACAAACACAACTAATAAACCAACAAGGGGGGTAAACAACAGTGACGTAACAAAATACCCCCAATAACCGAGCTTCCTCCTTCGCCCTAAGTATCCTACCGCCACACTTAGTAAAGTATAAATAATTATGGCCAAGATCATAAAAACTCCGCATTAATGGATAATCAACGCTTAATGAATTGTGATATGTCCTACATTTGTAGCACTAATCTTTGGATAATCCTTTAAAGAAATACTGTGAAACTCGCCTTGACTCAGTTTCTTTAGAAAAATATCCCGACCTTCAATTTCGCCACTTTCAGAAAAATGAAATTTACCACCTGCCCCTTTCCATTGCTCTGTATAGCGCAGAATTGAAGCTACTTTTAGCGGATCAGTAGAACCAGAATTGATCATACTCTGGGCAACCAAATTAACTGCGTCATACCCCTGCGCGGCCCAAGTATCTGGCAACTTGCCATATTTATTTCGATAAGCTAAAACAAAGTCAGCATTTTCCGTATGAACTAGAGTTTCGTTGTAGATAGAGGGAATTAATATTCCCTCTCCGGCAGAACCAGCTAGCGAGATAAATTCTTTGTTATCAAGAGTATCTGTTCCAATGATGGGAGCATTCATACCAAAA
>CAWUNB010000385.1:0-1733 GCA_963923745.1 uncultured Thiotrichales bacterium | reverse complement strand
CGGCAGCGTCAGATGTGTATAAGAGACAGGGGCGTGGATTCGTTGATGGCGGTGGAATTGAAAAATCGCCTGCAACAGGACATGACCCTAGCCCTGAGTTCCACCCTGTTGTTCGATTACCCCACCCTGGAGGCCCTGGCGGATTATCTGTTGGGGAATCTGGGAGAAGCGTCACCCGCAGCGGCACCAGAGGCCCCAGATACGTCGGCCACGGTGGCCGCCATGACCGATGAAGAAGCCGAAGCGGCCTTATTGGCCCAGTTAGCCCAGTTGCAGGGGTAGCCCATGAGTCAGGAAGCGCAGGATCCCACCTTATCCCCCATTAAACGGGCGTTGCTGGCCGTTCAAGAAATGCAGGCCAAATTGGCCAAGCTGGAAGGGGCACGCCAGGAACCCATTGCCGTGGTGGCGTTGGCTTGCCGTTTTCCCGGCGGGGCCAATACCCCGGAAGGATTTTGGCAACGGCTACAAAACGGTTACGACGGTATCGTGCCGGTACCGCCGGAACGGTGGGACATTGAGGCGTTTTACGATGCCGATCCGGACGTTCCCGGCAAGATGTATACCCGCCAAGGCGGTTTCCTCCAGGACATCGACCAGTTCGATCCGGCCTTCTTTGGCATTACCCCTCGGGAAGCCCAGGCCATCGATCCTCAGCAACGCTTGTTGCTGCAAGTCGCGTGGGAAGCGCTGGAGAACGGTGGCTTTGATCCCAATAGCCTGTACGGCAGTCGTACCGGGGTCTATGTGGGTATCAGCAATTTTGAGTACGGTGCCCATTTGGTGTGGCCGGACGATGTCAGTCAGATCACCGCCTATTCTGGTACCGGAGGCTCCCTCGGAGTGACGGCTGGTCGCCTGTCCTACACCTTTGGCTTCACCGGCCCCAGTTTAATTGTCGATACCGCTTGCTCGTCGTCCCTAGTCACCACCCATCTGGCCATGCAGGCTCTGCGCCTGGGGGAATGCGATCTGGCGCTGAGCGCTGGGGTCAATCTGATTTACGGGCCGGAAACCTATATCAATTTCTGCAAAGCCCACATGCTGGCCCCCGATGGCCATTGCAAGACCTTCGATGCCGCAGCAGACGGTTACGCTCGGGGCGAAGGGATTGGCGTGGTGGTGCTCAAGCGCCTGAGCGACGCCCAGCGCGACGGCGATACCATTCTGGCCCTGCTGCGGGGTTCAGCCGTCAACCAGGACGGCCCCAGTGGCGGTTTGACCGTGCCCAATGGCCCGTCCCAGGTTAAGGTCATCAAAGCGGCTTTGGCTAACGGCGGTTTGACTCCGGCCCAAGTGGGTTATATCGAAGCCCATGGAACCGGTACCGCTTTGGGGGATCCCATTGAAATGGGGGCTTTGGCCGGGGTGTTTGGTCCTCGCGAGGCCCGTGCTCAGCCGTTGCGGGTGGCCTCCCTGAAAACCAACATCGGTCATCTGGAATCCGCCGCCGGTATTGCCGGTTTGATTAAGGCCATTCTCACCGTTCACCACGGCCAGATCCCACCCCATGGCCAATTTCACCAACCCAGTCCCCATATCGACTGGCAAGCCTTGGCGGTAGAAATCCCCACTCGCCTCACCCCCTGGGCCGAGGCGGAACGGGTAGCCGGGGTGAGTTCCTTTAGCTTCAGCGGGACCAATGCCCATTTGGTGCTGTCCAATTATGTCGCGCCGGCCGTAGTGGGCTCACCCGCCCCCGCTTGGCCAGCGGGCCGATTACTGGCCCTATC
>CAWUNB010000384.1:0-1735 GCA_963923745.1 uncultured Thiotrichales bacterium | reverse complement strand
ATAAGTTTTGCATTGGTAGCGGTAGCATTTTGTTTTGCCCTATCTTGACGAAATAAGTATCCCGTTAGCCCTGGTTTCCTGTCTTTTCCATCGCTTTAATCATTTTATTTAAAAATTGCCGTAACGTTTTCTCTTCACCCATTTTCTGCTCTGCTTCCTGTTCTGAACGCGGTCGCACACCATGAGCTAATTGATTACGCAGATTGCGTAATTGTTTTAGCTCAGAATCCGACCTACATAACGATTCTAATGTTTTTTCTCGTTGTTCGTGATTCGTTGGGTTTTCCTTATTGTTCCATAATTTCCGCGTAACAAAACTTTCCAATAAAAACAAACTGGCTCGTAGATAATCGTAGCGTTTCAAATAAGCCTCCGCCAACGATTGTTCCCATTGCTGCCGAGTTTCATTATTAAACCAACTAATGCGATTTTTCAAGGTATCACGGAATAATCGCCCGAGCGGTCCGTCGTGTTTTTCTACCGCAGGAAACACGCTTTTCAATTTCTTTCTGGCTTCCAGTGGATTACTGGTGCGTTCAAAAAATGCGGCCTGAGTCAATAATTCTGTGCGACTGGTATCCATACCGTCTTTTTCTAATAACGGAGCAAATACACCATAATCCCCGTCTTTATCGTAAGTAGCCAAGGCATCGACCCAATCCAACAGATCTAATAATCCTTTTAGAGAAAGAACCGGCGTTTCCTGAGGCCCCGCTGTTTCCCTATTTCCTGACTCTGCTTTCGGCGTCATTTCTAACGCCCCGTAATAAACGTTTTCAATGTGTACTTGTTTGACTCGAGCCAAATAACGAGCGGCGACTAAGGCTAACATGGGAAGATGGCGAAAACCGTGGGTGACATCCAACCAAACCGTTCCAGCATCCCCCACAGCCCGATCCAGTCCCGCTAAAATTTGCACTTGCTCATGGGTATCTCGTGCGTAGGGAATGAGTAAACATTGGCATTGCACTGAGGTACCTAATTCATTACGCAATTTATCTTGTAAGCGTTGGGCATGAATAACTAATTGCTCTTCCGTTACCTGTTCTTGTTCTACCGCACTCATTAAAGCAAGCAATGTTTCATCGTCGCTCTCGGCACCGTGTTCAAAAAATACATCCCACATGCTACCGGCTGTTCCAACTAAAACTAATCGATCCGGTTTAATCTGCTTTGCTAACGCTAATCCAAAAAATGGCACGGTATCTGAACAGCTATCAAAGCCTGAATCTTTATCGAATCGGTAAGTAGCCGATTGATAACCAGTGCGAGGATTGCGGCCTTTGCCTAAAAAACTAATTAAAGTCGTCGGGTGAATCATGATTGTTGCTCCACATAATATTCTTCTAGTCCGGCTTGATAGTGTTCTAAATCATCAGCAGACAATTCCTGCCCCCGTGCTTCGGGAGGAAGATTAAGCGTCAGATGGAAAAACCGAGCGCCTTGGGCACAAATTTGGCTAACTAAGTGGATCGGTAACGTACCAATAACCTGATCACCGGGACGAATTTGCGCCGGATCGAGGTGAGTGACGACGCGGTCTATCATAAGACCTTGACGATTGGCCCAGGCCAAAGCACCGGGATGGCGGGTAACAAAGTAGGTGGTCATAAAAAACAAGTATAGGATGACAGAGCAGCGACTAGGCTATATTAGAGCGGAGTGGCTGGGTGATACGACAAGCTTGACGTGTGGACGAGGAGAACGGCCAACTACCATGAACGCCTTACCACCT
>CAWUNB010000383.1:0-1743 GCA_963923745.1 uncultured Thiotrichales bacterium | reverse complement strand
TGCACGGAGTGGTGGGACGTTCCGCTGGAACAGTAGCGGAGTTCGACTATTCCTCCTCTATCCGGGGATCAGGGTTGATTTGGACGGAAGCTAATTTGATGAAGTACATCAATGACCCCAATGCCTTTGTACCGTGCAAGAAGATCCAGATCCGCTCCCTGAGTATGTGCCCGGGTATTCACATGAAGTTTGAAGGTTTCAGAAATCCCTATGCTGCTAGAGCCGTGGTAAGTTACCTCAAATCCCAGGCTCCCGAAGCGGCTTCCCCTTCCTCTCCCGATCGTCAGTAATAACCAGAGAGCGGCTGAAGTTTTCGCTGGTACGCCTCGTCTTTATCCATTCAGACCCCGCCGACCCTTCTGGATCGGCGGGGGTTTCGTTTTAGGGCTCAGGCTGTTGCCAACCAACAACGCCGACTGCGTTATTAACAGCCCGCCGGGACAGCCCCAAAATTTTGGCTGCAATGTTGTCAGACTGATCAGCGGCCCATAGAACAGCGGGGGTTGCAATAGCCCCAATAGCGCAACCCGATACCCCAATCTGGGCCAGCAACACTAACCACAGGGAAGTGACTTGAGAAGGAATCAGCATCCCGCCACCCCACAACATCATGATTTCGGTAGATCCTGCCAGAGCTGTTGCCGCCAACCCTGTTCCTGCTGCTATCACGCACCCCAGCCCCTGTTGCTCCGAGTCACTAAATCCACCGCCATCAGCAATAGCCAACACCGGAGGAGCAGGATCCTGGGCAACATCCCCGGCTTGGGCATCCCCCATCCCTAAGGCAGCCAACAGGGCAGTCGCTGCAACGGTAGGTAGGAAAAATCTTTTTTTCATCATCTAGCCACTCCAGGGGGCAGCGCAGCACTCACTTTAACCAAAGAGGTAGGTGATTTTCCCCAAGTGTTTACTGCCATTGGATGACTTTCGCCATCGCTGAACATGCCCGTCAATTGGCGAAAACCGTCCTCAAAAGCTCCCAGAACAGTGTTACCGATGGCATCAAAATTACTGACGAAGGAAGTAATCGGGACCGCAGCAAAGCTACCAATGCCACAGCCAGAAGCAACGATGGTGGCCAGTAAACCCATAGCCAACATGGGAGTACTGGAAACAATGATGGTGGCCCCAGAAGACAACATGGCAACTTCCATCGGAGAACTAGCCATAGAGGCCCCAAAAGCTGATAAAGCACCAACGGTGCAACCAGCACTCTGCACCTCAGGCTCAGTCATGGGGCGTATCGATTTAACCCGTTTAACTGGGGTATTTTCATCAGCAAACAACCGATCTACCGAAGCATTAACTTGGCCAGCAATCTCATCAGACTGATTGATCAACCAACGGACACTGGGAGTAGCTGCTGCCCCAAGGGCACAAGAACCCACTCCGAGAATGCTAAATAAAGGGATAAACAACACTGATGAGCTGGTGGGAACGTGCATAGCCCCAGATGCCAGCATTAGGAGCTCGGTAGGTCCCATCGCATAAGCGGCCCCCATAGAAGTGGCCGCAGCCCCCAAACAAACTGTCCCCTGAATAGCAGGATCTGACATGGGGGCAATTTCCACCGCTGGTTCGGCAGGGGAAGGTTCTCCGCCATAGGACGAAGCCGCCAACAACCAAGCTGATGAAATTACCGTCAGTTCCCACGGTGTCCTCAAAGGTTTTCGACTACGCATGCGCTACCCCCCCGTGGATAGGATGAGTTAGTGGGATTCAGTGACAGGCTGGTCATCATCA
>CAWUNB010000382.1:0-1755 GCA_963923745.1 uncultured Thiotrichales bacterium | reverse complement strand
AGATCCTCTCTGGTCTCGTGGGCTCGGAGATGTGTATAAGAGACAGGCCCTAGTCCTTTCCACAACCGCTGCCAACCACTGGAACCACTGGGAAGGGCATCCACCGCTCCCAGGTAGACCGCTGATACAATGAATAATGCCGCCCATAACCCCAAGCTAATCCCCGCAGGGAGTAATCGCTCCAGCAGCCAGAGGGGCACAGCTAGCAGCAATACCCCAAATACCGCTTTGACTGTGTTCATCCAATTTCCTGCTCGGGGTAGCCAGCGTCCCGCCGAAGTACCAATAAATAGCAGTGGTGCCCCCATACCCAAACCCATGGCAAACAGAGCTATTCCTCCTAGCCAGCCGTCACCAGTTTGGCCAATGTAAATAAGGGCACCGGCTAGGGGTGGCGCTACACAAGGCCCCACAATGAGGGCAGATAACAGCCCCATCACCCCCACGCCCAGTAGGCTTCCTCCCTGCTGACGGTTGCTCAATTCTGCTAAGCGAGTTTGTAAGCCGCTGGGCAATTGCAATTCATAGAAGCCAAACATGGACAGAGCCAAGAGGACAAAAACCAAGCTGAAGCTGAGGAGAATCCAGGGATTTTGAAAAGCCGCTTGCAGGTTTTCCCCGACTAATCCGGCCACCACTCCAGCACCAGCATAGGTAAGAGCCATAGCTACCACATAAACCAAGGACAGGAGGAACGCTCGGCGGGTGGTGAGGTGCTGTCCCTGGCCGACAATCAAGCTGGACAGGATGGGGATCATGGGAAATACGCAGGGGGTAAAGGCCAGTAAAAGACCAAAACCAAAGAAACTCATCAACACTAACCCTATATTCCCTCCGGCAAGGGTAGCTGCAATACGATCCTGTTCGGCTAAACCAGCAAGAGGAGCCTGTTCACGGAGAGAAGATATTGCATTGGTTGTGGTGGCTACCATGCCCAGGGGCGGAAGGGTGACAGCGATAGTTTTACTCTGGGGCGGATAGCAAATTCGTCCATCAGCACAGCCCTGGTAGCTCACTGTCAGAGCGAGGGCCAACGAACCCCCTGGCGGTCGTTGTACCGGCAAGCGTACTTGCACTGGATTGTGATAAACCTCCACTTGACCGAGAAACTCGTCTTCCTTCTGTTGTCCGGTGGGAAATGCCGGCGTTCCCAGGGAAATTCCCGGAGCTTCCCCTACCTGAAAAGTCATTTTATTGCGGTAAAGATAGCAACCGGGGGCGATGTTCCAAGTCACCCCAAGGGTGGTTGCGTCCAACACTTCTACCAATAGTGGAAAGGCTTGATCGGGCTCAAGAATGTCACTAGTCGATGGCGTCGCAGGGGCCAGTCCTAAACGTTGCCCCAGTTTAGCTAACGCAGCCAGTGGGGTGGGGGAAGGTAACTTGCTGGCTGAAGATGGGGTAACAGGGGAGGGTAGAGAGATGGCTAATGTTTGCGTTTGGGGGGGATAGCAAATTCCATCATCGCTACATCCCTGAAAGTAGCTGGTAATTTGAATAGTGCCTGGTGGTGTCGCAAGAAAATGCAGAGGTATCTCTACCGTTAGTTTCCCTCGATAAATAGCTAACTGGCCAAAAAATTCATCCTGTTTTACCAGCGCTGTTGGCAAAATCGGGCTACCTAGATCAACTCCCTCCGTCGTTACCCGAAAACGTAACTTGCTTTGGTATAGATAATGACCTTGAGCAATCCGCCATTCTGCTTGCAAGCGATCGGGAGCAATAGCCGTTATTTGTAATGGGAAAGCTTGCTCA
>CAWUNB010000381.1:0-1775 GCA_963923745.1 uncultured Thiotrichales bacterium | reverse complement strand
GTGGGCTCGGAGATGTGTATAAGAGACAGTCATAGTCCGGATCAATTCCCAGTCCTACAACATGAATGACTTGGCTTTCCCACGTCACCGAAACTTCTACCCCGGCGACCAAGGTCAGAGATAAGCCCTCAGCGGTTTGCCGCGCCTCGGGCAAACCATCTAAACAATCATGATCAGTCAGGGCCAGTACATCGACCCCTTGGCTGTAGGCACGCTGCACCACCGCACTGGGCGTTAGCGTGCCGTCAGAGGCGGTGGAGTGGCAGTGCAGGTCGTAGCGCAGGGATCAACCCCCAATGAAGACCCGTGTCCCAGGAGAGACGCGGGCGAAGAGATCGAGGCAATCGATATGGCTCAAGCGAATACAGCCGTGGGAGCGAGGAATACCCAACGGTTCACTGGCCGGACACGCATGAATATAAATGTAGCGGCGAGCGCTGTCCCGTTCACCGCCCCGATTGCGTCCGGGTTCCAAACCCGATAGCCAAAGGATGCGGGTCAGTACCCAATCGCGCTGGGGATTGGCCAACGCTAGGGCCGAGGTGTGAATTTCTCCAGTAGGACGTCGACCAACAAAGACCGCCCCGGCGGGCGCTCCTGCACCAATGCAGGCGCGAATTTGATGCCAACCCCGGGGCGTCTGCTGACTACCCTGCTGCTCCCCCAGGCCGCGCCGAGCACTCGAGATGGGCACGTCCATAACCACTCGCCGCTCTACCAGTAAGCGCAAGCGCTGCTCTGGAATGCTGATCAGGATCAGGGGCCGTGTCACAAGCCTATTCACTGGGCTGTGATCAGCTGCTCGGCTATCCGCCGCACCTCTTCCATACCCGTCCGCAGGACTCGTTCAATATCAGCCATCTCAATGAGTCCTTCTCCACGACCAGCGCCCCAATTGGCAACCACGGCGCAACAGGCATAGCACAGAGATAGCTCACGGGCTAAAGCCGCTTCTGGCATACCGGTCATACCCACCAGATGGCAACCATCTCGCTCTAGCCGATCAATCTCAGCGGCACTTTCCAAACGCGGCCCTTGAGTTGCGCCATAGGTACCCAGGGGAGCTACCGTAACGCCCGCCGCCGCTGCGGCAGCCAGCAACTGTTGACGCAAGGTTTCACAATAGGGATAGGTGAAATCGACGTGGGTGACTTGGGTTAAGCCGTCCTCGAAATAGGTATGGGCTCGTCCCCAGGTGTAGTCAATCAGCTGATCGGGGATGGCTAGGCAACCGGGACCAAAACCCGGAGCGATTCCGCCTACGGCATTGACTGCCATGATGCGACTCACCCCGGCTTCTTTGAGGGCCCACAGGTTGGCGCGATAGTTAACGCGATGGGGTGGAATGGTGTGACCGTAGCCGTGACGAGCGATGAATACCACATCATGTCCGGCTAATTGCCCGTGGGTTAAGGGGCCAGAAGGTTCACCGTAAGGGGTTCGTACTACCTCACGCCGGGTGATCGCCAACCCACGCAGAGAGGTCAAACCGGTACCGCCGATAATGGCTAACAAATCGTGGCTCATGAATCACAAACCCTTAACAGCGTAAATACCAGGCGCATTCCGCCAATAGCCTCGGTAATCCATGCCGTAACCAAAAACATAACGATCAGGAATATCTAGACCAATAAAATCAGGTTGTACATCCACTAAGCGCGGGCGATCTTTCCGCGCTAATACCCCGCAATAGACTTCATTAGCCTTTTCTGCCCGACAATGTTCCAAAATAGCTGCGAGGGTAATCCCTTCATCCAAAATATCATCAATGACCA
>CAWUNB010000380.1:0-1786 GCA_963923745.1 uncultured Thiotrichales bacterium | reverse complement strand
GCATTTTTAATCCTGAGCTTTCTTCTTCATTGTAGTTGTCGTTATTTCCTGCTTCATTCATCATTTCTTCCTCAGGAGCAAACTGGGTAGGCACTTCTTCTTGACGAAATAGCTCGACAACGTTTTCAGTGTCCTCATTCCCCAGTAAACCTGTCTGAGTATCGATGGTTGCAGTGACTATCCCCGCAGGTCGTTCCATTGACTGCTCAGGAGCTCCCTGTAATGCGGCTGCCATGTACTTCATCCAGATGGGCAATGCCACCTTCCCTCCAGTTTCTCCTTGCCCCAGAGGCTCCATATGGTCGTAACCGACCCACACTGTAGCCAATAGGGTAGAATTGAATCCAGAAAACCACCCATCCCGTTCATCATTGGTGGTACCTGTTTTTCCAGCTAAATCCCTTCGTCCTAAACGATTGGCTCGAACAGCTGTTCCCCGGCGGATAACATCCTGCATCATAGAATTCACCAAATAGACATTGCGAGCTTCCACTACTCGGGGAGCAACCGATAGCCCATCGCTAGAACAAGTTGGACAAACTGTCAGGGGATTTGCTTCAAACCAAGTGGCTCCACCATCTAATAGTACTCGTTTAATGAGATAAGGATTAACTCGATAGCCTCCATTAGCAAATACTGCATAGCCAGTTGCTACCTCTAAAGGAGTAAATAGTGGTGTACCTAGGGCTAAAGTTAAATTTTTGGGGAGACGATCCTTGGAAAACCCAAAACGTTGGACATAATCAACAGCATAATCTACTTCCATATCCTGCAATAAGCGGATAGACACTAAATTACGGGAATGTACTAAAGCTTCCCGCAAACGAGTAGGGCCGTAATAACGACCACCGTAATTCTCAGGACGCCAGGGAGTTTTTTCACCAACCAAAGAGATTTCCAAGGGACTATCATCGATAACGCTGGCAAGGGAATAACCATATTCCAGGGCCGCTGAATAGATGAAAGGTTTAAAATTAGATCCTGGTTGCCGTTCTGCCTGAGTTGCTCGATTGAATTGACTTTGGGCAAAATCAAACCCACCTACCAAAGCGAGGACGGCTCCATTACGGGGATCGAGGGATACTAGCGCCCCACTCACCTGAGGTAATTGAGCTAGCCGCCAACCTCTTTCCTCGGTGAAATACAACCGCACTACATCTCCCACCTTTACCACTTCGCTAGCTCGATGGGGTAACCCTCCTAGAGGAGGGCGCCGTTTAGCCCAGGATAGAGCGTTCCAAGGCAGCGTTAAAACTTCTCCCCCCAGCAGTTGTACTTGGGCAGTGCGTCGCTCCACCCCGATAATCCGACCGGCTACCAATCCACCCAGAGTTGGGTATTGGGCTAAAGTTTCTAATCCATCCTGGGGAGCCAGATGATCTTCTGGCCCCAGATAGCCATGGCGCTCTTCGTATTCCAGCAGGCCTTCCCGTAGAGCTTTTTCTGCCATAGCCTGACGCTGGGGATCTACGGTTAAGTAAACATGGAAACCTCGGGTGTAGGCTTCTTCTCCATAGTTGGCTACTAGTTCTGCTCGAGCCATTTCTACTGCAAAAGGGGCATCTCCTGTTACTTGGGGACTATGGAGAGAAGCAGTTTCTAATTCACTCAATGCCGTTTGATAATCCTTTTTACTAATAAACCCTAATTCTTGCATCCGTCCCAGTATCCAATTACGCCGAGATAACGAACGAGGACCGTTAACTAGTGGATTATAACGGGATGGTGCTTTAGGTAGACCCGCTAAAGTAGCTAATTGAGCTAAATGAAGCTTATCTAAGGAAAT
>CAWUNB010000379.1:0-1789 GCA_963923745.1 uncultured Thiotrichales bacterium | reverse complement strand
TGTTCCAAAATAGCTGCGAGGGTAATCCCTTCATCCAAAATATCATCAATGACCAATACCACTCGTCCCTGTAGCGAGGTAAGCGGGCGAGCTATCCATTGCAAAGTACCGCCCTGGGTTTGATTGTGGTAACGAGTGGCGTGGAGATAATCCAGTTGCAACGGAAAATGTAACCGGGTAAGCAGATGACCCAAGGGAACAATAGCCCCTGATAGTACGCACAAAACTAATGGATTATGGCGGGCCAAGCGCTCAGTTATCGCGGCTGCCATCCGATCCAAAGCGGCTTCTACCGCCGATGCCGGGTAGAGACAATCCGCTTCGGCATAGACCGCTGCACAGTCCTCCGGGGTTACGGACATCGGCTTACCCTCCCCTGGTTCAGTAAGTGAACGTCACCACATCATCATCCATCGCTTGACCGATGACGTAAGCGCCCCCCACCGTTTCTCCAATTTCGGGAATAAGATTTTTACCCCATAAATCTAACGTTGGCGTACAGACTTTGAATTTAACGCCAGCCCCATAAGCGTCTTGCATAAAATCGTAAACACTCTTGGGGCTGCCTTCTTGGACATGTAATTTTTCTGCAACACCCTGTATTGCTAATTCACCAGCGCGACCAGTCAAAATAACTTCCACTTCAAAATCCATCGCAGCGGCTACCGTTGCTTGGAAAAAAGGCGCTCCTAATTCAGAAGGATCGCTGGGGTCGGTATTTACCATAATAATCATTAATTTCTCGGCCATTGTCCTACTCCAGGGTAAGTGATTCGCTGTAGCACCAATAACCTATTACTTCTTTGAACGACGAGTAATAGCTGATAAAGGAATAACAGTGTCCTTTGCCGGTCCACGCTCATCCGTGAAATGCGGTCGTTCCTCCATAGCTTGTCCTGCTTGTGCGGCTAATTCTCGCTCTCGCATAGAAATCAAACTGAAACAGTGGCGAATATCATCCAGTGTGTCGCTATTCAAAGGATGGAGCATTCCAGGTGGGACGGCAGTATCTCTTACAACTTTTGCCAATACCCCTTTTACTGCTTTAAGAATCAATTCTTCTTTCGATAGGGCGGAATCCATAATTTCTCCCCTAACCAATCCTCAAAAAACAATGCCGAGGGAAATCTATCCCCCCGGCCTGAAAAACCATGAACTACCCACCTACGCGGGCCGGGGATAAATCGGCCTCCGTAGCCGTAGGTAACTTGAGCCTCCCTTGTAGGCGCCAATGTTGATCAGCTGGCTCCAACAAGACATGCCAATTACCTGGCTTAATTTCTGGCAATAACGGTGTCCGATAAACTCCCTCCCCTTCTTTTTCCAAAAGAAGAGTAGCGTCCTGGTGAGCACGAGTGGGGTGAAGCATTCTCACTTGCAGCAAACCAGGAGGCAATGAGCCCAGGTGATGGGTAAATCGAACAGACAGATAACGCCCATCTCCCTCTTTTTCCACTTGAATCGTTGCAGTAAGACCCAATTCGGCAGCCCGTTGGGCTTTTCCTAAGTCTTGGTTGATACCCAACCCAACCTTGTAGTAGTCATCCTCTACTAAACCGTCAGGATCATGAGCAGCTACCAGGAAAAAAGAAACGCTCACTAGCACCGCCACCGCTGGAGGCGCCATGAGAAACCACGGCCAAAACTGACGATACCAAGGGAGCTGATCGGAGGAGATGGGTTCCATGTTTTTGTTACCTTGGGCCCATGAAGCGACTCAAATGGGTCGCCCTAAGAGCCGGTTGATCAAGCGCTTGTAAGGTAAATTGGATAGGGTTATTGGGTTTAG
>CAWUNB010000378.1:0-1806 GCA_963923745.1 uncultured Thiotrichales bacterium | reverse complement strand
ATGCCGGCTTTATTGGCCAAACTGAGGGAAGCGGTGGTTGAAAAGGATGCCACTGAGCTTTGGAAGACAGCCCACCAAATAAAGGGGAGCAGTAGCAACATAGGTATCCGTCATTTGGTAACCCTTTCCAAGCAACTAGAGTCGCTAGGTAGGTCGGGGGATTTGACTCAAATTCCTGAGTTAGCCAACGAAACCTATGACGAATATCAGCGAGTAGTAGTCGCTTTGCGGCAAGTTAGCCCTTGAATCACCTTGGTTTTAACCAGCAATTTTTGACTCTTAACTTGGGAGAACACAATGAAACATCGGCAAGCTGTAGTGGTATCACTGGTTGTTATTGGTTTGGGAGGATGTGCTACTAACGGACCCAATGAAACGGCAGGTCGATTTATTGGCGGAGCAATGGGAGGAGCTATAGGAAGCCAAGTCGGGGAAGGAACCGGTCGCACTGCCGCTATCATTGGTGGCACCCTGCTGGGTTCCCAGGTAGGGGGTAATGTGGGTCGAAGCGTCGATCGAACTGAAGCTGAGGACGCCTATCGCTACCGTCGCCCAGCCTACCGCAATCGCGACGATCGCTATTGCCCAGGCTGCTGAGAAAAATATGCCTGTTACCGATCATCCTCGTTGCACTCTCGCTCCCTCTCGGGAGCGATCAGTCCTTCATCGTCACCCTTGGATATTCTCCGGTGCCATTGCGCGGATAGATGGTCAACCTGAGCCAGGCCAATTGGTGACGGTTTACGCAGCAAATGGTCATCGTCTCGGAATGGGTTTTTACAATCCCCATTCCCAGATTCGACTGCGGATGGTGATATTCGGGGATGATTCCTTCAGTTTGGAGGTGTTTGCTCGACGCCTGGCTGCCGCCGCTGAATTACGTAGCCGGCTTTTGCCCGCAAACCTCACTGCTCAACGGTTAGTCAATTCCGATGGCGATGGTTTGCCAGGGCTAGTGGTGGATCGCTACGACAACGTATTAGTCGTGCAGTTTTATACGCTGGGTATGGCTCGGCTACGGGCTTCCATGGTGGAACTGCTACAGCACACTTTCACCCCTACCGCTATTATTGAGCGTAGCGACTCCCCTACCCTGAAAGAAGAGGGCCTCACTCCCACCAGTGGCGTGGTGTGGGGGCAGGTACCTCCTTCCATCGAAGTGGTAGAAAATGGCGTGCGGTTTGAGGTGGATTGTCTAGCTGGCCAAAAAACCGGGCTGTTCTTAGATCAGCGGGATAATAGAGCTAAAGTGGCAGAATTAGCTGCTGGAAAGGAGTTGCTGAACTGTTTTTCTTACACCGGTGGTTTCAGCTTAGCAGCTGCTTGCCGGGGGGCGATAACTACCTCGGTGGAAATTAGCGGTGATGCTCAACGTCAAGCCCACAAGAATTTTGTTTTAAACAGGTTAGATCCTGCCGCCCACCGATTTGTGCAGGCAGATGTTTTTGAGTATCTGCGTGCCCCCCAATCGCCCTATCCTTTTATCGTATTAGATCCCCCTGCTTTTATTAAACACCGATCTCACCTCGACAAAGGGACCCGCGCTTACAAAGATATCAATCGGCTTGCATTGGGTCACTTGGCACCCGGTGGTTTACTACTGACCTGTTCTTGTTCCCAGCATTTGAGCTGGGACCTTTTTCAAAAAGTATTGTTTGCTGCGGCTAGAGATTCTGATCGCACAGTACAGGTCCTGGGTCGCTATAGCCAACCACTGGATCACTCCTTCAGTATTTATCATCCAGAAGGGGAATATTTGAAGACTTTTCTATTACGAGTGACAGACTAAGATTTGATAGCATCATT
>CAWUNB010000377.1:0-1816 GCA_963923745.1 uncultured Thiotrichales bacterium | reverse complement strand
CTTTAGGGTTATCCCAGAATTGGGCACGGCGACCAGCCTTGTGGGGAGCCTACATCACTTCCCCTTGGACGGTGACGCGAAGCGTGCTGGACCGACTGGGAGGAAGTGTTAATCAAACTTCCTTGGAAACAAATCTGACTACTTCTCTGGATGAGTTGGTAACTGATTTGGGGCAGCGTTTGCTAATTGTCGGCAAAGAGTATCTTCATGCTGAGCTGGAACGCATCGTTCTCGGTGTGGAAGCCCGCAGCGAGGGGGCCTGGAGTCGCCAATGAAGGATTCGTGGATTGCGGGACGGGGTTGGTCAGCCATCTCCAGCGGCCTGTTGATGATGGCGGTGTTGATAGCAGGTTTCACCATATTGCCTTGGTCGCTGGGTGCTCCTACAGCTATTCACGCACTCCAAGGAAGCACGGGTATTGCCGTGGGAGAAGGCCCGGTATTTCTCTTAGGCGATGAACTGTTCCCTCATCAGTGTGGTAAAGCCCAGCTGAGTAGCAATGGTGTTCTGTCTCTCTATGCTTACGGCAGCAAAATGTGTCGCAAGGGAGTAAAGCACCTCAATCCCCATCTGTTGCCCACTGATCTGCGTATTCCATGGGCCCTTATCCCTGATGGCGACCGTCACCGTTTGCAACAGCTCGGTGGATCGGTTCTAGAACACGCCCGTGGGGTGTTTCAGCGTGTTATCCATTCTCCCTTTTTCATCGAAGAGTATGCTCCTCTCATGGAAGATGTTATCCGTACTGCTCTACGGCGGGCTTGGACCTCCCCGGCTGTCGCCAAGGCGTTAACCCGAGCTGGTTCGGCATTTGGACCAACTCAAGTCGATTCCCTGGTTGATGGGTTTATTCCGGTTCTTGCTGAGAAGGCGAGGGGTAGCCTATGGCGCACTGTGAGCACCTCTCTTTCCGCTGTATTTGGTAGCACTGACCAGGGGGCCCGGGCAGCTGCGGCGCAGTTAGTCGCCGAAGTAATGGCCGATCCTCGGGTACGAGAGCACCTGGCTCAGGTAGTTCCTGCTTTGCTATCCACGCCAGAAGCCACTGCGGTTGGTACCACCCTAGCCAGCGAAGTGGGTAAGGCGTTGCTGGATGATCCCCGACTACTTGAGATGGCGGGCCACCTACTGACTGATCGGCGTTTCCTAGGGCTGCGCCCCTTTGGGGCTGAGGCTGAGCGTTTAGTAGCAGCGATACCGGAAGGTTTACTGCGGATGCGTCACCGTCGAGATCACAATCCCTTGGCCACCTACGTACTACGTGCCCAGATACGGGGACAGCGAAGCTTCATCGTATTGTTATTAGACGATAAACAGGAACAAGCGCTGGCGGGGGCTAATTTACCGGCTGCTCCCAATTTAAGAAGGATTGTCCCGTGACGGATCTTCCGGCAAATCTGCCTGCAAACGATCCCGCTATCTTATCTATCGATGGGCTGACCCTGGCTACTCCAGCTGGCAAGCTCCTTTTGGACAACGCTTCCCTAACTCTGGGTCGGACTGAGCTTGCTTTGCTGGTAGGCCCGAGTGGTAGTGGTAAGTCCAGCATTATCAAGCTACTAAGCGGTTTATTGGGGGAAGAGGATCCCTGGCAAGTGCAAGGCCGACTACGCCACGGCAATCGCGTGTTCGATCTGGCCCAGGAACGCTGTGATGTGGGAGGGCTGGTATTTCAAAACTATGCCCTGTTTGATGATTTGACGGCAGCAGAAAATCTAGGAATTGCCCTGGATCATGCCACTGGGCGAGAAGAAGGTGTGGTAGGTCATCTGTCTCTTATACACATCTCCGAGCCCACGAGACCAGAGAGGATCT
>CAWUNB010000376.1:0-1823 GCA_963923745.1 uncultured Thiotrichales bacterium | reverse complement strand
ATCCTCTCTGGTCTCGTGGGCTCGGAGATGTGTATAAGAGACAGGTGATACGCCCTGGATGATTGTGGAAGGTTACGATGCTAATTACCGAGAACTTACGGTAGGGCGAGCCATACGGGATGCTATTAACCGTCACTTAGATCAATGGGCGCAACGAGATAAGGGAATCTTAGCGGCTCCAACTCGCAGTTTTACTGCTGACCGGGGAAGTGACGAAGCCTCACGAACGGTGTTATCCCACCTGGATATGTCCGCTAATGTAGACAAAGAGGTTTACCGAACCCGATTAGAGGAACTACAAGGTCGACTTAATTTGCTATTTCGCCGAGCAAAGTCCCAGCGACGCTCCGTAGTAGCGGTATTCGAAGGGTGGGATGCTGCCGGAAAGGGAGGAGCGATTCGCCGGGTAACGGCTGCTTTGGATGCTCGGGACTACCAGGTTATTCCTATTGCTGCGCCCACCGATGAAGAGCGGGCTCACCATTACCTGTGGCGGTTTTGGCGGCATTTACCCCGAGCTGGCCGGGTCACTATTTTTGACCGCTCCTGGTACGGTCGAGTTTTGGTGGAACGTATTGAAGGTTTTGCTTCAGAGCCAGCTTGGATGCGAGCTTATTCTGAAATTACCGATTTTGAGGAACAGCTCCACGATCACGGCATTTTAGTGGTGAAGTTTTGGTTGCATATCACTAAAAATGAGCAACTGCGCCGTTTCGAAGAACGGCAAAAAACACCCTATAAGCATTACAAATTAACGGAGGAAGATTGGCGCAACCGAGAGAAATGGGATCGCTATGAAATGGCCGTTAATGATATGGTGGAGCGTACCAGTACTCCCTTTGCCCCTTGGACATTGGTGGAAGCCAATGACAAGCGCTATACCCGTATTAAAGTGCTTAAAACGCTATGTGCGCGGCTAGAAGGCGTGGTAGGTAAAGAGTGACGGATTAACTTTCGGACGGATTAACTTAAGGGAAAGTCGCTACTGCCCGGCGTAATTCCTCAACCGCTTGCTGGCTGGAGACATCATCTCCAGCCCGTGCGGCGATCTCCATTTGCCGAGCCATCTCTCCTAACCCTGGATAGCCAAGACCTCCCGCCACCCCTTTAATCTGATGAGCAATAGCAGCGACCTCCAATAGATTTTGGTCCACTAATGCCTTATCAAGGTTGGCTAGCGTTTCTGGTAGAGAAGCCCGAAAACGCTCAGCTAGGGCACCCAGAACCCCTCCATCCTGCTCTTCTGGCATCACCGTTAAAACAGAATGGGCGGGTAAATAACGAGCCACTATCCGATAAAGAGCAGCCCAATCCACTGGTTTGGTGAGAAAACCATCACAACCTGCTTCTTCCGCTTCTTGACGATGGGAAATCATGGAGTGGGCGGTAAGGGCAACGATAGGTCCGGGGTAGAGGGCCCCTCGCAACAGGCGCGTTGCATCCAATCCCCCCAGGATAGGCATCTGCATATCCATCAAAATTAACTGAAAATCGCCTTCCATGGCTTGAGCTACAGCCGCTTCCCCGTTGTCCACCACAACAACTTCCGCACCGGTTTTCACCAAATGGTGAGCTAAGAGCGCTTGGTTATAGGGGTTATCCTCGGCTACTAAAATTCGTCCGGCTACCTTGGGAGGAGGAGGTAGGACAGAAGTCTGCGGAGTCCGTCCTTGCCGAAGGGGAAAATGGTGAAGCAAGTCAGTGGAGTCAAGGGGACCAGTCCCTAATGTTGCTACGAATAAGCTACCGATGCCTTGGCTGCTTTGAACGCATAAATCTGTCTCTTATACACATCTGACGCTGCCGACGATACTCCTTGTGTA
>CAWUNB010000375.1:0-1824 GCA_963923745.1 uncultured Thiotrichales bacterium | reverse complement strand
ATCCTCTCTGGTCTCGTGGGCTCGGAGATGTGTATAAGAGACAGGGTTAATAATTCCCGTAATAATGGCAGTCAATGATGTAAGCCTTTGTCCTATGACCTCTTGTAGTTTCCTAATAATGACGTTTAAGGGGGGGATCAAGCGCCCCTTTAGGCGCGATGGTAGGGATGGCCGGTCAACAGCGTCCATGCTCGGTAGATCTGCTCAGCGACCATGACTCTTACCAGGGAATGGGGCAAGGTCAGACGGGATAACGACCATAATCCGTTGGCTCGCTGACGGCATGAGTCCGCCAGCCCTTCTGGTCCTCCCACCAGTAGGGCTAGGTCTTGCCCCTCCTGCAACCAGTTGCCTAGCCGGCTAGCCAAATCTTCGGTAGACCACATTGAACCCCGTTCATCCAGAGCCCACAGGGCTGCTCGACGGGGAACGGTTGCCAGCTGCCTCTCTCCTTCTTGACGAACCAATCGGGCTAGATCAACGCCTTTCGTGCGCCGACCAGCTGGAATTTCTAGTAATTGCAGGGAGCACTCTGGGGGGAGGCGACTGGCGTAGTCTAGATAACCAGCTGTTACCCAGGCAGGCATCCGTTCTCCGACAGCGATGAGATGAATCTTCACTCGCCTCCCCAGTGGAAAACTAAAGTAGATGTGGTTGACAATAAGACCGAAGGTAGGCCAGAAAATCTTCCCGCAATTCTGGGTGTTTCAAGGCGTATTCTACGGTAGCTTCTAGGTAGCCCAATTTACTCCCACAATCATAGCGACGCCCTTTGAACTGGTAGGCTAATACCCATTGTTCCCGCAATAACGTCGCAATGGCATCGGTGAGTTGAATTTCTCCACCTGCACCTCGTTCAGTAGTAGCCAATAACTCAAAAATCCTTGGTGTCAAAATATACCGCCCTACTACGGCTAACGTAGAAGGAGCCTCTTCGGGGTGAGGTTTTTCCACAATTTTCTTTACCAGTCCAGTCCGTTCACCGGCGGCTTCTACTTTCACAATGCCGTATTTATCCGTTTCTTCAGGAGCAACTTGTTGTACTCCCAAAATACTGCAGTGGCTCTGAGAAAATTGCTCAGCCATTTGCCCTAGACAACTTTGCTCACCACCGTCGATTAAATCATCTGCCAGAATAACAGCAAAAGGTTCATTGCCTACCACTTGTCTGGCGCACAATACTGCATGGCCCAATCCTAATGGCTCAGGTTGGCGTACATAAGCGCAAGTGATACCCTTCGGCAGCACTCCCCGTACAATCTCTAACAACCCTTTTTTCCCTTTTGCTTCTAAACGGGTTTCTAATTCAAAGCTGCTATCGAAATGATCTTCAATAGCTCGTTTAGCGTAACTAGTGACAAATACCATTTCCTTAATTCCAGCTTCAATTGCCTCTTCCACGGCATATTGAATCAGGGGTTTGTCCACAATGGGTAGCATTTCTTTAGGATTTGCCTTGGTGGCCGGTAGAAACCGCGTTCCCATACCAGCGACCGGAAAGATCGCCTTACGAATTGGCGCGTTCATAACACCCTCTTCAGCTAATTAACCCGCTAATTTTGCTTTCAATAATTCGTTCAACTGACCCGGATTAAGTTTCCCCCCTGCAGCCCGTTGTACTTGGCCCACAAAAAATCCCAATAGTTTCTCTTTACCTGCTCGGTATTGAGCAACCGGCTCAGGATTATCTGCTAATACTTTATCTACCAGTGCTTCAATGGCGCTAGTATCTGTGACCTGACGGAGGCCGCGTTTTTCAATAATCTCATCCGGGCTGCCTTCTCCTGCCCACATAGCTTCAAACACTTCTTTAGCGATTTTGCC
>CAWUNB010000374.1:0-1834 GCA_963923745.1 uncultured Thiotrichales bacterium | reverse complement strand
GATGTGTATAAGAGACAGGTGTTGTTACAAGCAGCGGTGGCAGATATCCCTGACTTTACCGTAGACGAACGGGAGTTATGTCGGCCTGGGCCATCTTTCACGGTGGATACCCTGACCGATTTACGGAACGCTCTACCCCACAGACCCCTGGTGCTGTTGTTGGGTATGGACGCGTTCCTAGGGCTACCCCACTGGCGGGATCCGCTGGGAGTAATGACCCGTTGCCATATTGTTGTTGCCCACCGCCCTGGTTGGACCCCACCGGCAACGGGGCTACTGGCTGATTGGTTGGCAGAACGAGGTACTACCAACCCTAGGAATTTGGCTGATCAACTCGCAGGCCGACTTCTCCTCTGGCCGGTTACCGCTTTAGCCATTTCCGCCACAGCCATCCGTGCCCAGCTAGTCGCTGGGCAGAACCCTCGATTTTTATTGCCTGATTCTGTATTGGCCTTGATTACTACCATGGGTTGCTATCAACCCCCCTTAACTACGGAGAAACAATGGCTCCTGAGCAATTGAAAGATTGGGTGATAAAAATATTGGATGATGGCAAGGGTAGCGGCATCACTGCCTTGGACGTACGGGGGGTGAGTACTGTCACCGATTTTATGGTGGTAGCCAGTGGCCATTCCCAGCGCCAAGTAAAAAGTCTGGCCAGTCAAGTCGCAGAAAAGGCTAAGGGGCGGGGAATTGAACCATTGGGAATGGAAGGACACAGCGTTGGTGAGTGGGTGTTGGTGGATCTAGGCGATGTGGTAGTTCATGTTATGTTGCCCCCCATCAGGGATTTTTACGGCTTAGAAAAGCTGTGGGGAACTTGATAAAAATGAAAGTATTCTGTCTACACATGATTAGGATTTCCCGTGTTAGTCATCAACCCTACTACCCCTCGTTGGATTCGCGAGCTGGATCGATTTGTTCCCCTTAAGTCATTGCTGTGTCTCCACGGCAATGTCAGGGATCTGGTGTCCTATCCGGTGAGGATGGGCGAACGGGACTACTGGACAGAGACAGATCTCCCCACGTTTTTTCGTCGTTATTTTGGTAGCCTGGAATATGAATTGGTGGGAGAAATAGACATTTTCCATGGATTGAATTTCGCTGTTCCAGCCCACAACGCTGTGTATAGCAGATTAGCGCAAGAAACTGACGATGATGGTGAACCTCATCCAGAAACCCACCGAGCATTGGGGCTGCCGTTGCTACAGAAATTAGCTCGAGTATTGGCTAATAGGGAAACCCCAGCGGTTTTTATATTGCATCAAGGGATGACCTCGATATTAAGGCGGTCACCGGAAGCGACTAGCCTGATTTTGGCCCTTTCTCGCGCTCTGCAAGGGGCTCGCCAAGTCGTACGGGGAGAACGCCATTGGCAAAATTTGCTAGTAGTAGTGTGCGATCATCCAACAGATATTCCTCCTGCTCTTTACTGTAATGAACCCCATGGCCAACTGTTGCGATTGGATCGGCCAGATGGAATGGATAGGGCCCGTTTTTTTGGAATTAACTACCGTAGTTTTTACGGCGCAGTAGCCGGTGTTACCCCCTCCCCCGCCTTGCTTAGTCATTACACAACCCTCACTGCCGGTTTTACCTATCAGGAAATGTTGAAACTGGTGGGATTGTCTCTGCGCAATCGTATCTCCATCGCTAATCCCCAAGCCCTGGTCAACGATTACCGCTACGGTGTCACTATCACTCCCTGGGAACGACTGGATTCGCCTGGGTTAGCGACTGCGGCTACTGCATTGGCTTCCCAAGTCCCCGGCCAGGAAGAGGCATTGGCCTGTCTCTTATACACATCTCCGAGCCCACGAGACCAGAGAGGATC
>CAWUNB010000373.1:0-1834 GCA_963923745.1 uncultured Thiotrichales bacterium | reverse complement strand
CTAGAAGAGCGGTTGTCCCAGTTTGAAATCGTGGCAGAGGAATCTTGGGCTGAAGAAGTTGATGAAGATCAAAATAATTCCCCCTCAGCGGAAACAGCTAAAAAATCCGCTATTTCTCGGTCGAGATCAGATTCTCGGCAGGAAACGGGCAACGATCCTTTCCGAGGATTGTTCAGCTACTACTTTGTGTTGGGAACTGTATTACTGGTGGTACTGGGTATCACTCTGGGAGTTGCGGACTCGGAAAATCGCTCCATAGCCTGGTGGACGGGGGCAGCCCTATTGACCGTCTACCAATCGGTATTCTTAGGGTTGGGGTTCGCCAAAAATGATCGGGCGACCCAGATAAATGCTGGTTTTGGGCTATTACTGGCCATTTTGGTGGACATTGGTATCAAACAGTTTGTGCCATTTCCCTTCTAGTTTGTCCTTTCCCAGCTAAATCTGGTCCCCTGCTCCCCAGGTACCCTGGGGGGCGTTAGTCAGTTGGTGAACCCCCAGTGGATCCTATTGCCCTGTCCATTTTTGTCAGCCGTATTGAAGCTATCTGCGAAGAAATGGGGGTGGCGCTACGGCGCTCGGCTTTTTCCCCCAACATCAAGGATCGTCTGGATTTTTCCTGTGCGGTTTTTGACCCTGCTGGCCAACTCTGTGCGCAGGCTGCCCATATTCCGGTCCACTTGGGCAGTATGGCTTATGCCATGGCGGACCTCGTTGCTTGCCAAAGGTGGCAGCCGGGAGACATGGTGATTGTTAACGATCCCTTCCTCGGGGGGACTCACCTACCAGACGTGACGGTGATTGCTCCGCTATTTGTGGGGGATACCCTGTGCGCTTTTGTGGCTAACCGGGCCCATCATGCGGATATCGGTGCCCAGTCCCCTGGTTCTATGCCCCTGTCGTCACGTTTGGAGGAGGAGGGTCTGGTCATTCCTCCTACCTTGCTAGTGCGGGGTGGGGTGACTGACCAGAATTGGCTTAAGCAACTGCTGGCTCCGTTGCGTTGCCCCCAGGAAGCCCAAGGGGACTTTAGTGCCCAAATCAGTGCTAATCGAGTTGGATTGGAGCGGTTGACTACTCTAGTAGCGGAACAGGGGGTAGTGACTTTCAACAACGGGTTGGCCGCCCTTAATGACTATGGGGAACGATTGGCCCGAGCAGCCCTGGCGGATATTCCAGACGGAGTTTATCGCTATACCGATTGGCTGGATGATGATGGTCAGGGTCAGCAGAATTTACCCATTACAGTGGGGATTACGGTTGCCGGAGGCACGGTGGAAGTAGATTTCACGGGTACTGTTTCCCAGGTTTCAGGCAATGTTAACTGCCCTCTATCGGTGGCGGCAGCGGCGGTGTACTACGTATTTCGTTGCCTAATGCCGAGCCACGCCCCTGCTTGTGCCGGTAGTTTTCGTCCGATCCGTTTATCTGCTCCTTTAGGAAGTTTGCTAAATGCCCAGCGTCCCGCTGCTGTAGCAGCGGGCAATGTGGAAACTAGTCAGCGAGTGGTAGATGTGTTGTTGGGGGCGTTAGCCCAGGCTCTGCCTGAGATTATTCCTGCAGCCGCCTACGGCAGCATGAATAACGTAGCGATGGGAGCAGCGGCCACGGATTCTCGCAGGGGATGGGATTACTACGAAACCTTAGGGGGTGGATTGGGTGGAGGAGCCCACCATCCTGGTTTGTCTGGGGTGCAGGGCCACATGACTAACACCCTGAATACCCCAATTGAAGCTTTGGAAATGGCCTACCCTCTTCAGGTGACTCGCTACGCTCTACGCCGTGGATCCGGAGGCAGCGGCCATCATCCGGGGGGCGACGGTATCGTTAGAGA
>CAWUNB010000372.1:0-1836 GCA_963923745.1 uncultured Thiotrichales bacterium | reverse complement strand
AATATTTTAATTAACAATTACTGGACTCCTGACGAGGATACCAAGTTCTTCTTGAAGATTAATGCGCATGAATTGCTTCAACAAGGCGTTACTTATAATACCGCTGGAAATCAATGGTACAAAGGGGATGCAAGAGGAGGCGGCGAGTGGAAATACTCCAAAAGCGGTTCTTTGAACTTCAACTTCTTTTACAACTTTTCTCAGATGAACAAGCAGAATGGTGGTGCTGTCAATAATCTTGGCAGATCGATCTGTAGTACTTGGGCGGCTGGGCTAGCGAGTTCGGGTTGTGGCAGTATTTCAGCTGCTAATTCAACAAATGCTGGAGTTGTTGGCTATAACACTCAAATCGAACAAATTGCCTATCAGACGGGTGGTGGTAGTGCTTTTATCAGCGATGAATACGATATCGGGGGTGGTTGGGGTGCCCTTAAGGATATGAAGTTAGGTGTCGATATTCACGGCACAACGATCAATGATGGTAATCATCTCTATTCCACAAAATCTGTAGGGGGTAATTACATCTCAAATGGTCAAGTTAACACCTACATGTCTAATAATGTTTTTACGAATGCGCAAAATGTATTTGAGGGTGTTTTTGGTCAGATGACTTGGCATGCGGATGGTATCCCGTTTCGATCTACGCTCGGGCTCCGAGGGGATTTCTGGCAAAAGGCGTCTGGTTACGCTCAAATTACGCCTTATGGATCTACGGGTACCGCAGGTACAACTGCTAATAACCAGTTTTCTACTGGGAAATGGGCTCAGTTCAATCCACGATGGGGATTCAATTACGAGCCACTGGATGAACTCGAAATCAAAGGTGCGGTTTATCGTAACTTTTCAGCACCAGGGATGAATCAACTTTATCGAACCTACCTGAGTAACGGTTCTCTTGCAGCATAGAATGCGGGTCTATCCCCTGAACAAAATTTTGGACAGGAGATTACCGTGAATTGGAAGGCGGTTGAAAACGTAGATGTTCAGGCCACTTTCTTTCATAACCAAGTCTCAAACTACCTCGCATCCACCACAATATGTAGCTCAACTGTCGGGACTTATGCTGGAAATTGTACCGCACAGGCTGCTGCGCTCGGCTATAACGGGCTCACTAACGTTAGTTCGGTCAGTCAAAACATTAACGTGGGTAATGCGACCATGTACGGCTGGGAGGGCTCTATCAACTATGCGCCAGTAGAGTCTCTGAAGCTAAACTTCGGAATCACAATGCTAAATACGTATCTCAACGGCCTAAGCCCTCAGGCTAATTCGCTTAATAATCAAAGTCTGGCTTCGTCCTCCCATTCAGCAATCGTTGCAATGAATAAACAGCTACCCTACGTGATGCCATGGACCATCACACAGGCAGGAGATTGGAACCTGAGTGACTTGTTGTTAGACGGACTCACATTTAACTACGTTATAAAGGCTTGGCCAGCTTATTACTCAAGCACGATTCAGCAGCAATATGGATCAACTGCAAATTACAACTCCAACAATTCATCAACCCAGGCTACGGGTGCGTTGACAGGGGACATTGCATTTAACTACAAGGCCTTCAAGCAGGTTGACTTTAATTTATCCGTTCAGAATATCGGAGATAGGTACTACATACAGACCCCGGGTAGCTCATCGTCTACCGTACCCACTTTGGCAATGCCCTTTAACGTCATGGGTGGGGTTAGAATCAACTGGTAAATGAGCTTGTTTTTAGCCCGCTGGTCGAGATCGGCGGGTTCCTATGAAGTTGGTGTGCTCGAGAAGGCTTTCCCCATTCTATGTCGTATGAGAACATTTCCGGATGATGAAGTTTTGCTGCGCGAACATAGTTTGGGT
>CAWUNB010000371.1:0-1870 GCA_963923745.1 uncultured Thiotrichales bacterium | reverse complement strand
AGAGCAGAGCCAGAAGGTCACTACAAACGGCACGAATCGCTGACGCATGGAAAACTCTCAAACTAACCACCGCCAAATTGGCCGACGGTATTATCATTGGGAGACGGGATTGTAGCGACTGTTTAATTCTCTGCCATCCATCCCGATGTCAAGGTTTTGTTTTCTTCCAGCTAACCAGGTAACTCCATTGATCCTGTCTGCTCCCCAATCCTGTTGGCAACACCAATCTGTCCTACTGGAGGAAGCTATAGCTGCTCTAGCAATACACCCTGAGGGGCGTTATGTGGACGGAACTTTTGGCCGGGGAGGGCATACCCAAAAAATATTGGATACCTTGGGACCAAAGGGTCAATTACTGGCCTTGGATCGAGATCCTCAAGCGGTGGCAGCAGGTTTAGCTCGGTTCCCAGAGGATGCCAGGATACACCTCCGACACAGCCCTTTTTCCCTGTTGGCTGACCAGATAGCCGGTCATCAATGGGGAGGAATTGTCAACGGTATCCTGCTGGATTTGGGAGTGTCTTCCCCTCAGCTAGACGATCCCGATCGGGGCTTCAGTTTCTATCGAGACGGCCCTTTGGATATGCGTATGGATGCCACCACTGGGGAAACAGCGGGTCAATGGCTAAGTCGAGCCACGGAAAGCGAAATAGCACAAGTGTTGCGAGACTACGGCGAAGAGCGCTATCACCAGCGGATCGCCCGCGCCATTGTTGCTGCCCGTGGCCGTGGCCCCCTAACCTCTACTCACCAGTTGGCCAATATCGTGGCGGAAGCTAATCCTCACTGGGAGCGGGATAAGCATCCAGCAACCCGTAGTTTTCAGGGGATTAGAATCTATCTTAACCGGGAACTGGAGGAGTTAGCGGCTGTTTTACCCCAAGCGGTGGCTGCCCTCGCTCCAGGGGGGCGATTGGCCGTGATTAGCTTTCATTCCTTGGAAGACCGAATAGTGAAACGATTTTTCCGGCGCGAGAGCCGGGGTGAGCCATTGCCCCGGGATTTACCGATCCGGGTTAGTGAGTTGCATTTGCGGCTCCGGGAAGTAGGTGATCCAATACGTTCTAGTACCGCCGAATTGGCCGCCAATCCCCGGGCTCGTAGTGCCATACTGCGGGTTGCTGAACGACTAGCGGGTTAGAGAGATGAAAACAAACCACCGTGTGGCCGGCTGGATGATACTCATACTATTAGTTTTTATTTCTGCTCAAGGGGTGGTCTATACCAAACACGTTAGCCGCCGGCTGTACATGGAACTTCAGGGGCTGCAAACCGCTCGCGACAATCTGGAAATGGAATGGCAAAAGTTACAGTTAGAACAAAGCACTTGGGCCACCCATCCGAGAGTAGAACGCCAAGCCCGTGGACGTTTAGATATGCAGCTACCTCTGCAGGAGCAAATTGTGGTGATTACACCCTAACGGGAAACAGATTACCCAGGCATAATTCACACTTCAGCTGTCTCTCGTCGCCATTAACTTTAAGCCATCATCGTCCATGCCACCCCGGGATCCCCTGTTTTTTCAGCGCTTGCTGGTCAAGCCTCCTACCCCTTCTCGTTTTTCTCGCCACCTATTGGTGCTTAGCGCCCTGGGCTGTGGTGCCCTGATACTGGTGATACGGGCGTTATGGCTCCAAGTACTAGACAGGGACTTTCTTCAAGACCAAGGAGACGCACGAGCCCTGCGGGTTATTTCCATTCCAGCCCATCGCGGAATCATTACCGACCGCTTTGGTGAACCCTTGGCAGTGAGTGCACCGGTTGATTCCATTTGGGCAGATCCCCGGGAACTAGCCAAGGTTCCGGAGCAATTTCCTGCCCTAGCCCGTCTGCTCGGTAGTCCTCTCCAAGATCTGCAACATCTAGTGG
>CAWUNB010000370.1:0-1877 GCA_963923745.1 uncultured Thiotrichales bacterium | reverse complement strand
TATTGCTGTGTTGCAAAGACCATTTGGGTGTGTTGGTAGATGTGGCCCTAGAGGGTAAAAAACTCCCTCTGGCATTGGCGCAGAATGGGGATGATTTAGAAGCTCAATTGGTAGCATTCACCACATCCAAAGGATCCCTTCGCAACGCTTCAGCGGCCTGTTGTTCCGCAACAAGCTCTCCCACCACGGGAGAAAACGAAATCGGTGGGGTATGGCATATATCTCTGCGACCGGGCTTGGATCTTTTGCGTAGCGGCTTGGATCCCCTGTCCCTTTTACGCTATTTAGCTACCCTAGGGGAATTAGTGAAAGTCGTTGTTATTACTGACGATTTACCTAGTTGGGAGGCAATAGATCCAGAAAGTAGTTACTTAGGATTAGAGTTAGACCTCAATACGCATGTTGATAGACAGCTGTTAGAAGACGCCTTTCAGTTTGTGCGAGAAGAATCCTGGGTACGCTTCATTCCTCCGGGGGAGGCACCTGCTTTGCCTCTACGCAAGAGCAACTTAGCTGGTAGCTCCCCACTGGTGAGTAGCCCCCAGGAACGGACTGCAGCATTCAACCAGCTATTGCAGGACAAGGAACGGACAGCCACCCGCCATGTTCGAGTGGATGCGGGTAAGTTGGATCGACTAATCGATCTAGTTGGAGAATTGGTTATCGCTGGTGCCTCCACTGCTCTGCTAGCTCAACGTTTAGGGGATAACGCTCTCTCAGAATCTACTTCTCTACTGTCTCGATTGGTGGAAGAAATACGGGAAGCAGCTTTGCGATTGCGTATGGTGCAAATCGGCGAAACGTTTTCCCGCTTTCACCGGGTAGTACACGATGCGTCTCGGGATTTGGGAAAAAACGTAGCCCTGGTGGTTAATGGTGCCGATACCGAATTGGATAAAGCTGTCGTAGAACGCTTGGCAGATCCTCTTACTCACTTGGTGCGCAATGCCTTAGGTCATGGCATTGAATCGCCTGATGAACGCTCAGCGGCCCATAAACCTCCCCAGGGGCGCTTATCCCTTAACGCCTACCATGATTCGGGCAGCATCGTTATCGAGGTTGAAGACGATGGTAAGGGTATTGACCGTAGCCGAGTATTAGCTAAAGCAGTGCAAGCAGGTTTAGTGAGCGCTGATAGCGCCTTATCGGATACTGAGTTGCTACGCCTCATCTTTGCCCCTGGTTTGTCCACAGCGGCTCAAGTAACGGATTTATCCGGGCGAGGCGTAGGGATGGATGTGGTAAAGCGGGCGGTGGAAGCGTTGCGGGGGACCGTAGAAGTGGATAGCCAGTTGGGATACGGGACCACAGTGCGGGTGCGATTGCCTCTGACTTTAGCCATCATTGACGGTTTTCTGGTAACGGTAGGACAGGCTTCCTACGTCGTTCCCCTGGATATGGTAGTGGAATGCTTGGATTTGGCAGAAGCAGGCCAGGCTAATGGTCAGCAGGGTTATCTCAATCTCCGAGGGGAAGTATTACCCCTATTGTGGCTACGCCAAGAGTTCGGAGAAGGAACCCCTAACGATGAAAAGGGCCGGAAGAACGTAGTGGTAGTCCAATATGCAGGTTCCAAAGCGGGGTTGGTCGTCGATCAGTTACTAGGAGAATTCCAAACAGTGATTAAACCCCTCGGGGAAGTTTTTCGTCGTTTGGCTGGTATTGGGGGAGCCACTATTTTGGGCAGTGGTGACGTTGCCCTTATCCTTGATGTACCAGCCTTAGTACAACGGGTAGCTAGTCGTAGTGGCCTGGCAATAACTTAGGGTTGTTTTTCGTGCCGCCGTTACCCAGTCTGGCTGAGCGTCACTCTTTTCCCGGAGACGACTCCGTTTCTTTATTTTAAATATTTTACACATTTTATAAAAAAACTGTGT
>CAWUNB010000369.1:0-1886 GCA_963923745.1 uncultured Thiotrichales bacterium | reverse complement strand
GAGGAATAGTCGAACTCCGCTACTGTTCCAGCGGAACGTCCCACCACTCCGTGCAGCGTTGGTCCGATATCGTTGAATGTATCTTCCGCTGTATGACACTTAGCGCACTTCCGATTGAAAAGCACTTTCCCTACGGCCAGTTCGGCGGCGAGCATCTCCGCTGTCACCCCATCATCTCTGCTGTTGTCACTCACACCAACCGCCCCATCCGAAGGGGATCCATCGGCTGCTGCTGAGACGATGGGGGAAAACAACGCCAAAGCAACACAGTAGGATAAAACCGCAGCAAACTGGATCATCGTCGAAACTTCCCTCGAAACACCGATATCAGGGATTTGCGGGGCTCGCCACTGGAGGTTGTCCCCCTGCAGGGGCTATTTGAGCCACCTCAGTATTCTGGGTTGATTCTGGCGACGGCGAGGCAGCATAGCGACTGACTAACCACCCTCCTAATAGCGCACCGGTACCCAGGACCAAAGCATACAGCATGTCGGCGCGGGCTTCCGCATCTCTCAAATTGGTCGCAGCGGCAATTTGCCTACCAAAAACGGCCCCCGCCGCCCGGGCCTCTTGCATGGCAGGTGTCACTACTTCTGTCACAATAGGCTCTGTCACTGCGCCGCCAATTAGCAGATCGGCGATGACAAACCCCCCGATAACTCCGGCAGAGACTAACAAAACATGCTTAATGTTGTCGTGGGACAACATACCGCCACTGGTCCCCCCCGTCGGCTCCGTGGCTGTTGCCAGCCATGGAAACATGCTTACGATCACAGCAAGGAGAATTCTCCGCATGGATAACTCCACTATTCAGATAGAGGTGGCAAAATGTTGAGGCTCAATTCACAAACTTGAAATCAGAGGATATTGTCAGGCGGATATTGTCAGTGAGACGATTAGCTGTCAAGGGAGAATAGCTTGCCACGCTTCAATGTTTCATGAAAAATTGATCCGGTAAGGGATTTAATCGATGACCTATCACTAATAGGCTGTTTCTAGTAGCTATCGGGTGAAATATTCTATGTTTGTTGTTTTTGGAAATAAATTATTTTTTTTGTTATATTTAATGAAATAAGCCGAGATTACCTGAGGAGATATACAATGAGTATTGTCAAACTAAAAGTGTCAGTATTATTGGCAGGATGGATGCTGTCTAGTATTGCCTGGGCGTGGAATGAAACTGGCGGTGAAGGAGATGAAGCACTGCGTCTTGCCGGGCACCCTAAACGAGGAAAAGACGTTTTTGAAGTTTGTTCCGCTTGTCATAAACCAGAGGGGTGGGGATTGCGGGATGGTACCTTCCCTCAGTTAGCGGGGCAGCATCCTAACGTCTTAATTAAAGAATTAGCGGATATTCGTGATAAGCGCCGGGAAAATTCGGTAATGCATTCTTTTACCACTAGTTCTTTAATCGGTGGTTCTCAAGCTTTGGCAGATGTAGTGTCCTACATCAGTTTGCTTCCCATGGATCCGGAACCGGGGCGTGGTCCAGCTACTAATTTGGAACGGGGTAAACAGCTTTACGAAACTCATTGCACCGGCTGCCATGGGGTAAATGGTGAAGGAGACAATGCCAAATTCTATCCGCGCCTTCAAGGACAGCATTACAATTATCTAGTTCGTCAATTCCGGGATATCCAAAGTGGTAAGCGGAAAAATGCTAACCCGGCTATGGTAGCGGAGATTAAGTCTTTTAACGACGGTGATATTACTGCGGTATGTGATTATGTCTCCCGTTTCCAGCCACCCCATTCAATGGTTGCTCCGGCGGGCTGGAGAAATCCTGATTTTCGCTAAAGGAAGCAGGCTATTTCTAGGGAAGAAATTCGCTACCCTAGGAGTAACTGGGTCTGAATCGGTTACTCCTAGGGTGCCTCCCCTCATTC
>CAWUNB010000368.1:0-1886 GCA_963923745.1 uncultured Thiotrichales bacterium | reverse complement strand
GCTCACTATGGTAGTTATCTCTTGGGCCTAACCGATAGATCGGCTGGCGCAGGAACATCGCTCTTAGAAATAGGAACCAATCATAATCTTTCTTTCCTAGGGGAAGCCTATGCTAAGTACACCTACGGAGGAAGTAGTTTCCAATTTGGCAGACAACGACTTAACACTCCATTAGCTAATGATCATGATTTGCGTTTGCTACCTTCAAGTTATAATGCAGCTGTATTTACTAATACGGATGTTGACAATACTCTTTTGAGTATTGGTTGGATAGAGAGTTATACCGGATTTGGTTCTCGTTTAAACCAATTTGATGATATAGCTAAAGAATGGGGGGGGGAAGGATTAGCCTACGGTTATATCGAGAATAAATCTCTTAATGAAATTAAATTTAGAGTCCAGTACGCTAAAGCATTGGATAGAGCTAATATCAAAGTCGGTGATTATCGGTATGCTGATGTTAAATGGACTCCTCCAGGGATCTTTTCTTGGGGGGCTCAGTTTGCTGGTAATGATTATCAACGGGAAAAAAATGCAACCGTAATTGGATTGTTAGGTAGCGCGGACTTTGGAAAGATAGACGTTAGCCTTGTCTATAACAGAGTATTTGGCAATTTTTTCAGGGCAATAGAATCAGGTCCAATGTATTCTGATTGGCAACAGGGTTATGGCGACTATGGTCCCAGTCAAGCATTTGGAGGATACCTAACATACAACTACTCACCTGACCTCTCTATTAAGTTAGGGCGAGTCAATGTTTTTGCCAAAGAAACCGAAGTATTGGATGATTTCACGGAGTCAATGGTAGACATTAATTATAAATTAAATAAAAACCACCGAATCAGAATTCGTTATTCTATTAAAGATGAATCGACAAGAGCAGAGAGTATTTTTCCGCTTTATGGCGATCGGGATGATCTACGTTTGATCTACTACTACAGTTTTTCTCGCTAGGCTGATTCTTGTAGCGATCTGACTGCTGCAATCCGACGTTCTCGCAGTGCGGCAGCGAAGGCTGCTCCCTTAAGACCGGCCGCTACTAAAGGTTCTGTGGCAACTGCTGCTCCCGCTGCTAACCCGGACCGCAGCCGGTTGGCTTGGGGGTAAAAATCCCCTTCACGCCCTAAACGTCCCCGTGCATCAGCTTCACAGGCCAATAGAAATTGCTCAAAACGCTTGGGGCGGCGCAAAGCATCCAGAGATTCTAATAAGTCCCACAAAGTAGCTGGCCTTAATTCAGCCGCTCGGTGGGCGGTTCCGTGATAGCGGGCAGTGAGGATAGCTAGCTCACGGAATTCTTTCGGTACTTTGTACTGATCGCACAGAGCAGCCACTAAAGCGACCCCCCGTTGTTCATGGCCATGGTGCTTGGGTAACAGGTCCGTCGGTGTGGTACCTTTTCCAAGATCGTGAAGTAGTGCGGCAAACCGCACCACCGGCTCAGGGGATAAACGGGCTGCCTGTTGCAGTACCAATAGCGCGTGGGCACCACAGTCCCCTTCGGGATGATGAATGGCCGGTTGAGGGACTCCCCATAGGGCATCCAGGGTTGGAAACAGACGAGCCAGGGCTCCACAAGCTCGGAGCACTTCAAAGAATCGTTCCGGTCGATCTTCTCCCAAAGCTTTTACCAACTCCGCCCATACCCGCTCCGGGACCAGAGCGTCTACTTCCCCCGCTGCCACCATTCCTGTCATCAAAGTTTGCGTACTGTGACTGACTCGAAATCCCCAGCGGGCATAACGAGCGGCAAAGCGAGCTACCCGCAAAATCCGCACCGGATCTTCGGCAAAAGCCGGAGAAACGTGGCGTAGCCGGCCAAGCCGTAGATCTTCCACACCGCCAAATGGGTCTATGAGGGTGCCATCGGCTCCTCGGGCAAGGGC
>CAWUNB010000367.1:0-1895 GCA_963923745.1 uncultured Thiotrichales bacterium | reverse complement strand
CACAAGGAGTATCGTCGGCAGCGTCAGATGTGTATAAGAGACAGCACCACAACAATATCCACTGCCCCGGAACGTACCAACATATCGGCAATCTCCAGCGCTTGTTCGCCGGTATCCGGCTGGGATACCAGTAGATCATCAAGACGCACCCCAAGACGGGCTGCATACTGGGGATCCAATGCGTGTTCAGCGTCGATAAAGGCGGCTTGCCCTCCCATTCGTTGAGCTTGGGCAATAACTTGTAAAGTTAATGTAGTCTTACCTGATGATTCAGGGCCATAAACCTCCACCACTCGCCCTCTGGGTAGCCCTCCTACTCCCAGGGCAATATCCAATCCCAAGGACCCTGTGGGAATGACCGTAATATCCCGAGCCGCCGGGGAATCCCCCAAGCGCATCACCGAACCTTTGCCAAACTGGCGCTCAATTTGAGATAGCGCTGCTGTCAGTGCTTTCTTCCGATTATCATCTGCCATGAGAACCTCATTCGGGGAGTGCTTCCCCAATAAAATTGAAGATTAAATTAAAATTAGCCGTAATAATATAACTCAAGATTAAAGTATGACATATCGAGATCACGATGTCCTTATTATTATCGGGCTCAAAAAAATACACCAATAAAAAACTATATCAAACTAAAATTGCTTCAAACTGGTTAATATCGCTGGTAATCATAGAATGACTAATCAGTACATCGGGATCATCACTAAAATCTTCTGTGGTACTACTAAAACCATTGGGATGATTTAAATTAAGATGAAGTAGAATTACAACCGGTGTACTGGATAATTCAAATTCATCGGCGGCAGCTAAATGACTTTCTATCTGGGACAATATTTCTTCGCTAGATAATTTGCGGAACGGGTGCCAATCTAAAGTATCTACATCCCAATTATAGGATACTACTCCCTTTGATAAAGTAGGCTGTAATACTAATCCTTCTTCTTGTAATAATTTAATTTGTTCTGGACGACCACTACCATAAGGAAATCTGGCTAACGTAGGTTCATAACGAAAACACATTTCTTTCATAACTCTTCGCCAACGGCGCACATCATCTACCAATTCTCGATCCTGTTTGTCCCACATATTTTCATGGTGCATAGAATGCCACCCCACCGGGTAATTACTATCTAATAGGTAGCGTACCGAATCGGGGTATTTCAATATGCCATCACCAGTAAAATAAAATTGAGCTCGACAACTGTTACTTTTTAACACTGCTACTAAATCAAACATCTGCGGTAAGTCAAAAGGAACATCATCAAACGTGTATAACAATCGTCCAGTATCTAATTCCGAGGAATAAATAATCTCAGTCCCAGCTCGGCTAGTGGAAGCTACAACTGCTGCACCTACTCCGGCTACCAGAGTACGCAAAAAATGCCGTCGATTCAGATGTGGCTGATTCATTGGTGCTAACCTGTTTTTTTTGAACTTTTAGTCACGTTGGGTTAGACGCGGTTTAACACGCACTGTTTTAACAACATTACCGCTGGTTTGCACAACCTCTACCGGATAGCCGGCCAGCAATAGACTGGTACCCACCTCAGGGAGGGTCTCCATGTGTTCCACAATGAGACCGTTAAGAGTTTTGGGGCCATGGCTAGGTAAATTCCACCCCATCCGCCGATTTAACTCTCGGACACTGGTGGTACCATCCACCAAGTAGCTTCCTTCCGGCTCAAGATATACATCCTGAAGGGGAGCATTAACTTCTGGAGTCAGCTCCCCAACCACCTCTGCCAGAATATCTTCCAGGGTGATAAGCCCCTGGATATCACCGTATTCATTAACCACTAACCCGAGGGTTTGGTGATGACGCTGGAAATTCAGCAATTGGGTATGGAGCTGTCTCTTATACACATCTCCGAGCCCACGAGACCAGAGAGGAT
>CAWUNB010000366.1:0-1912 GCA_963923745.1 uncultured Thiotrichales bacterium | reverse complement strand
TTTGACTTGGGAATTGACTCTCTGACCTCGGTGGAACTGCGTAATACCTTACAGAGCGCCTTCGGCATCGACTTACCCTCCACCTTGCTATTTAAGTACCCCAATATCGCCGCCCTAGCCGGCTTTTTAGCAGACACCTTGCTGACTCCGCCCGCTGCACCAGTAGTGACTCCGCCGCCAGCGACTCCCGCCCCGGTCCCAGAGACAGCGGCTCCCCAGCGGGAAGTCAGTGCCATGTCCGAAGCGGAGTTGGAAGCGCTGATTAACAGCGAATTCGACCAGCTCAGTGATTATTGATAAAGGAAGTATTGACCGTGACCCGTGACGCCACTCCCGCCAAACCGGCTGACGATCTGACTCCGCTGCAACGAGCGGCCCTCACCATTCGGGAATTAAAGGGCAAGCTGGACAGCAACCGCCAGGCCCAGCAGGAACCCATTGCCATCGTTGGCATGGATTGCTGCTTTCCCCAAGCGCCGGACGTGGACCGCTTTTGGCAATTGCTGCGGGACGGGGTGGATGCGGTGGGGGAGGTACCTCAGGACCGTTGGGATCTGACCCAATGGTTCGACCCCAATCCCAATGCCCCCGGCAAAATTAATACCCGCTACGGCGGGTTTATCGACGGGGGGGATCGCTTCGACCCAGCGTTTTTCGCTATTCCTCCCCGGGAAGCCGCCCAGATGGATCCGGGGCAGCGCTTGTTGTTGCAGTTGGTCTGGCGGACTTTAGAACGGGCCATGATTCCCCCAGAATCCCTGCGGGGCAGTCGTACCGGTTTGTTCGTCGGTATGACCCAAAATGACTACGGTTCCCTTCAGATTGGCGGCGGCGATCCCCGCGCCATTACCGCCTACAGTGGTACCGGTAACGGGGGTTGTTTTGCTTGCGGACGGGTGTCCTATCAGTTCGGCCTAAACGGTCCCACCTTGACCAGTGATACCGCCTGCTCTTCTTCTTTAGTGGCGTTACACCAGGCGGTCAATGCCCTGCGCCAAGGGGAATGTGAATTGGCCTTGGCGGCTGGAATCCAGCTCAATTTAACGCCGCCCATGCAGGTATTTTTTTCCCGCACCCAATCCTTTTCTCCAGATGGGCGCTGTTTCACCTTCGACGCCCGCGCTAATGGTTTTGTGTTAGGAGAAGGCGTTGGCGTGGTGGCCCTGCGTCGTTTGCGGGACGCCCAGCGCGACGGCCAGCCCATTTTGGCGGTGATTCGGGCCACGGCCATTAACCATGACGGTGCATCTGGGGGATTGACCGTTCCCAACGAAAGCGCCCAGGAAGCCTTGATCCGGGAAGCGCTCCAGCGGGCGCGGGTCACACCGGCCAGCATTGATTACATTGAGACCCACGGCACCGGTACCCAATTGGGGGATCCCATCGAAGTGGGAGCGCTCCGGGCGGTCTTTGGCGAGCGCCCAGCGGATCGGCCCCTACGGCTGGGTTCAGTAAAAACCAATTTAGGCCATCTCAACGCGGCAGCGGGGATGGCGGGGCTAATCAAGACGGTGCTGATGCTGCACCACCGCACCCTGGTACCCCATCTCCATTTCCGCGAACCCAATCCCAAGATTCCTTGGCAAGGCTTCCCGGTGGAAATCCCCACCACCTTGCAACCCTGGCCGGCCCAAGGCACCGAGCCTCGACGAGCGGGACTGAGTTCGTTTGGTCTGAGCGGCACCAATGGCCATGCGGTGTTGGAAGAAGCACCGGCGTTGGCTGAAGGAGCCATTGAATCCGCTGCAGTGGGAGCCGCTCTGCAAACCCCAGCGGAGTCCAGGCCGCAGGAACGGCCTATTCACCTGCTTACCTTGTCAGCCCGTAGCGAAGGGGCCCTCAAAGCCTTGGCTCAGGCCCATCGGACACGGTTGGGGGAGGGGACGTACAACTCAGAAGAGTTGGCTCATTA
>CAWUNB010000365.1:0-1930 GCA_963923745.1 uncultured Thiotrichales bacterium | reverse complement strand
ATCCTCTCTGGTCTCGTGGGCTCGGAGATGTGTATAAGAGACAGCAATAATGTTGGCCACGGTTTGCCAGGTGATGGGCTCGATGTAGGTGGCATCGGCCATCTCCGGGTCGGTCATGATGGTGGCCGGATTGGAGTTCACCAGGATGACCCGGTAACCCTCTTGGCGCAGCGCCTTACAGGCTTGGGCTCCGGAATAATCGAATTCGCAGGCCTGACCGATGACGATAGGGCCAGCGCCGATGATGAGGATACTGTGAAGGTCGGTACGCTTAGGCATGGGCGGTCAACGGGTTAGGAGCGATAGGTCTGCATCATAGCCACGAAGCGATCAAATAACGGTCCCACGTCTTGCGGACCGGGACTGGCTTCAGGATGGCCTTGGAAGCTAAAAGCGGGCACGTCAGTGCGGCGAATGCCCTGCAAGCTGCCATCGAACAGAGAACGATGGGTGGCTTCTAAGTGAGGGGGGAGGGTGGTTTCATCCACCGCAAAACCGTGATTCTGACTGGTGATCAGCACCTGCTTCGTTGCCAAATCTTGCACCGGATGATTGGCACCGTGGTGACCAAATTTCATCTTCACCGTGCGTGCCCCGCTGGCCAGTCCCAACAATTGGTGGCCTAGGCAGATACCAAACAACGGTACCCGCCGGGCCAGACATTCTTGAATAGCGGCGATAGCGTAATCACAGGGCTCGGGATCGCCGGGGCCGTTGGAAACGAATACCCCGTCTGGATCTAGGGCCAAAACCTCTGAGGCCGGTGTGCGGGCCGGTACCACCGTCACTTGGCAACCGCGACTGGCCAACATCCGCAAAATGTTGCGCTTGATGCCGTAATCATAGGCCACTACCCGATAGCGGGCCGGGGCATTCGGGGTAGCGTGACCGTGGGTCAAACTCCACACCCCTTCTGACCATGGGTAGGGCTGGCTCGTGGTCACCACTTGGGCCAAGTCCATACCTTTTAACCCAGGGAAACTCCGCGCCGCCGCCAACGCGGCCTCAGGGTCCAGATCGGGACCGGCCAGGATGGCACCATTTTGTGCGCCCTTTTCCCGCAACAAACGGGTCAGCCGGCGGGTATCCAAACCAGCGATAGCTACAACGCGATGAGCGGCTAGGTAATCGGGCAGGGATTGGCGGGAGCGAAAATTAGAGAGGGCTATCGGCAGATCCCGAATCACCAGCCCAGTGGCATACACCTGGGGGGATTCCTCGTCCTCTGGGTTACAGCCCACGTTGCCGATGTGGGGATAGGTGAGGGTGACGATCTGCTTGAAATAGGAGGGATCGGTAAGGATTTCTTGGTAGCCGGTCATGGCGGTGTTGAAAACCACTTCGCCGACGGTCAAGCCGGCGACGCCAATGGACTCGCCACGGAACAGGCTGCCGTCCTCAAGGGCCAGCAGGGCGGGGTGCCGCACAGTTACCTCCGAGTGGGATGGGATTCGGCGTTTGCGCGAAAGATCCGACGGATTCTACCGTTCCCCTCGGGGGGCTGTCCAACCGCAGAAAACTTACCACCGTAGAAGTCCCTTATCCCCCTTTTCCCCTGACCCCACGGTTGATGCGTGCCAATCGGCTTCGGCTAAAGTAGTAGCGAGATCGCTAACCCCCCTGAAAATGTACCAGTGCGGGAGGTGGTTGGCGCTGAGGGTTAATACGATTACCAAGTTGGATGTCGCTATATCAGTATTTCCATGGTTGCCAAAGAAATAGCCGGAATTCGCTGGTCAAGCTCTTTATTATTTTTTAGTCTTAAAACTGCGGATCAATCAAATCAAATAAAACCGCGTCTATCTTTGACCCCAGCCAAAAGGTAACACTGACTTTTTCCTGATTGAGCCTAACGGCAACGGCGGAGTCAATGACAGCCGAGCAAGAACTAACTGATTACTGGTACAAGCAATCAGCTAAGACTCCCGAT
>CAWUNB010000364.1:0-1956 GCA_963923745.1 uncultured Thiotrichales bacterium | reverse complement strand
TGGGAGAGGTGCCGTCAGCCTGAATTGGACCCTTGCCATCGATAGGCTCGCCGAGAGAATTCACCACCCGGCCCAACAAACCACGACCCACCGGCACTTCCAGAATACGCCCAGTACACTGTACTGAATCGCCTTCAGAAATGTGCTTGTAATCCCCCAATATCACCGCGCCTACTGAATCCCGCTCTAAGTTGAGGGCCATTCCGTAGGTGCTACCAGGAAATTCCAACATTTCCCCAGACATGGCGTCGGACAGCCCATGAATACGGGCAATACCGTCGGTGAGACTCACCACCGTGCCTTGAGTGCGGGCTTCGACTTGCAAGTCGAGACCCTGGATCTTCTTTTGAATCAGCTCACTGATTTCAGAAGGGTTCAGTTGCAGCATATCCGAGATTCCTTAAGGTCTTAACGACGCAATTCGTTGGCCATTTTCATTAGCCCGCCCTGTAGGCTACCGTCAATCACCCAATCGCCTACACGAACAATCGCCCCACCGATGAGATTTCTGTCCAGCTGAACGCTGATATTGACAGCTCGCCCAAAACGCCGCCCCAGCGCTTCCGAGAATAAGCGCTGATGGGCAGCGTCAACGGTGTAAGCCGATACAATCTCCACATCGACTCGTGCTTCCGCTTCATTGCGTAACTTACTGAAAGTCTCAGCAATAGCGGGCAACAGTGCTAAACGACCGTTAAGAGCCAAAGTCTGGACAAAATTACGAGCGGTTTTAGTGAGCCGGTTACCGGCGACACTCAACATAAGGGCGGCGAGCCGCTCCCGACCTAGCCGGGGATCCCCTATGAGGCTGGCTAGATTGGGATCCTTTATCAGGGCAACGGCAAACGCCAACATCTCCGACCAGCGTTGCAACTGGCCCTCCTCCCGCGCTTGCTGAAAAGCGGCAACAGCGTAGGGGCGGGCGATGGTGGTCTGATGTGACATGGCAACGCCCTAGAGGTTAGCCGCAAGCTGGGTCAGCAGGTGATCATGCTGCTCCAGACTGATTTCTTTACGGAGGATGCGCTCGGCCCCCGCCACAGCTAGAGCGGCTACCTGTTGACGCAATTGCTCTTTAGCCTGATTAACTTCACGCTCAATCTCCGTGCGAGCCGCAGCGAGCAAGCGCTCACCTTCGGTACGCGCTTCCGTTTGCGCTTCGCTAATAATCTCAAGAGCACGGGTCTGGGCCTGGGTCATGATCTCAGCGGCCGCTTCGCGGGCCTCCCGAATAACCTCCAGGGCCATCTGTTCCCCTGCTTCCCGTTCATGGTGGCCTCGCTCAGCCGCCGCCAATCCATCCGCAATACGACCTTTGCGGTCTTCCATGATCTGGATTATGGGTCCCCAGAGGAATTTCATAACGAACCAGACCAACACCGCGAAGGCGAGTATCTGGCCGAACAGGGTGGCAGTAACGTTCACAGTGACACTCCCGAAGCGCTAGACCGGCTGGGCGCTTTAACCTTAGTGACCGCCAGAGATGGCAACAACAGCCGTGCCAATAAAGGGGTTAGCCAACACAAACCACATAGCCATGGCCAGCACGATGAAGGGGAAAGATTCCATCAAACCACCGGTAATGAACATCTGCACACGCAAGGTAGGCATCAATTCCGGTTGCCGAGCAATCCCTTCCAGGTAGCGTTGAGCAATCAACGCCCAGCCCAGAGCGGATCCAAACCCCGCCGCTGATGCCGACGGCGATAGTGGTAGCGGAAACGATTTCGGCAACTAATTCAGGACTCAGGTTCATCTCAAAACTCTCCTCATTAGCGATGGACAGATAACTGAAAAAACACCAAACCTAGTGGTGATCGTCATGGGCCGGTGTATGGGCCATACTCAAGTACATAATCGTCAGTACTGTAAAGATAAAAGCCTGCAAACCTACTACCAAAATATGGAAGATCGCCCACAGCGCCCCCGGCAACCATAAGGCGTACCAGGGCAGTA
>CAWUNB010000363.1:0-1982 GCA_963923745.1 uncultured Thiotrichales bacterium | reverse complement strand
CTGTGAGGCCCTAGATACGGCGATTGTGAGCAAAGCACCTGAACCTGAATCACTGGTTCTCACCACCGATGATTTGATAGCAAAAGTAGTCGACCGAGCTCGTACCAAGGAGGTCGGAGTGGAGTTCATGTTAGTTGATCTATGCACAACGGATGAGTGGGAATCCCTTAGCTCCGGGGAGCGAAAGAGCTTCGGAAAGAGCTTCCGCAGGGCCGTTGAGGATGTAACCCCTCCTGTTGCTAAGTACGTTCGTCGTACTAGCAGTAATAAAGCAGTCTACGAAAGAGTTTAGTGTTAGATATCCCCAGGCTATTGGATATATCTATTCCCCGAATTGAGTAGCACAAGTGGCAGGTTAACTTTTCAAGCCCTCCCCAACAGGAGAGGGCTTTGTCGGATCATTACTCGCCGCTAACTGTCGCTTCCGGTGCTGACATTGGCTCCGGTGGTATCGCCATTGGTACCGGTTCAGTTCCTGGTGCTGTTTCAACCCCTGGATCTGCGGGAGCCGTCTCTGGATTCGGAGTAGTAGTTGATTCTAGGTTAGGTAGGGCTGGAGGAATTGTTGGAGAAGCCGGAGGAGCTTCTAGCAGTTGGGCGCGGCTGACGATTAATCCATTAACTACACTGCCAGCGACCTTAAAGTAGTAATCCCCTGGCGTGTTCTTCAGCACATAGCTGTCCTGCCGGGCTCCCTTATTATCTCCTGCTGGGATAGTTGCTCCATCTTCTGTTAAGTGTCCCAGTAAGAACGATCGTTCTTCACCGGATTGCAGCCGAATTAGCCCCGTTAGAGTTGGAGTTGCTAGGCCATATTCGAGTTTGGGGCTAGTACCCAGTAGCTCTAGGAAGGGCAAGCTAAGTAACCGCTGTACCAAAGACTGGGTGGTTTCCTTAGCCATTTTTTCTTCAGGGGCGAGATCCGCCAGTTGCCAGGAAGTGTCTTTCCTTTCCAAAACGATGCCGGGCAACTCTATCCGGGTGACATCGGTTTCTTTCAGGTGCAGGTAATCCCGATTCCACCAGGCACTGGCTTGATCTGTCAGATCCCAAGCCCCCAACTCCACTTCATAGATGGCCGTTTGGTCATCGGCGCGGACAAAGCTTCGACGAGCACCGGCAGAATTCCCCAGGTATAGCGTTCCTAGGGTTTTACCGTTGCCTTCCAGGGTCACTCGCCGTTGGTAGTTATCCTCCGCTACTTTGAAACGGTTAGCAGCGTCACTGCCCCTGGCTAAGACCAGGCGAGTTTTCAAAGCTATCAACCGTTCCACTAATCCCTCAACTCGGAGCGTGTCTGCGGGAAAATTGTCTCCGCTTGCCACTACCCACGCCTTGTCAGTTTGGCGACTCAGTACCAACGGGGACTGGTTGAGTTGACTGAGGGTGATGCGGTCTACCGTCTGTCCATCCAGGGCCAACAGGGGTTTGCTGATGGTTGTGGCCCCTATCCCTTGGTCATTGACGATCAGGGCTAGGGCCAGCAGTAGTTGGGCAACCAGCAAGGCCCCGAGAATTTTGATCAATCGTTCGCTCATTGCAGTGCTTCTCCTTACCGATCCCTTACTGCCAACAACGCTTGGTAATGGGTCAATCGGGCCAATCGTCGTTGCCGCTGGGCCACCATCAAACTAGCCAAGCCCCCCAGTACCAGTAGGTAGGCCACTGATTCCCAGAACATTTCATCTCCCTTGGACATGGGTTGTAGTAAGCGAGCAAAGTGGCTACGTCCTCGAATGGACAACAATGTCCGATCTTCCAGCGCCCAATCCACGGTGTTTTGCATAAGCTGGAGGGGGTTAAGGTAGCGGCTCTGGTTGGCGCTAGCGGCTAAATCCAGGGCTGCATCGCTAAGGAAACTGGCAGAACCGTAGACCACCAGACGCCCATTGTCAGTGCGCTCGATAACACTGGCCGCGCCAGGACCGGGTTCAGTTTTGTTCCCCGTTGGTTTGCCGTCTTCGTCCCCCTTGTCTTCTGCC
>CAWUNB010000362.1:0-1999 GCA_963923745.1 uncultured Thiotrichales bacterium | reverse complement strand
GCTTTTGCCTGTTGCGATTTGGAGCTTTAGTTTACTCGCATCCGATAGGGTGATTTCATCGGAAAAGGTGATGTTGATCTGAATAGATCTATTTACCCCATAGGTGCCATCAGCTATATATGCGGCAGTTATCCCAACAACTTTGGGTGGCTCTCCCGCCACCACAATGTCCTTGTTGGCAGCCAAGGAGCCTGTTGTAGAAGCTCCCACGGGCAGGGTCAGAGTCGCATCATTGGTGCTAGAGGCACTCCTGATCGTGGCCCCATTGAGCTGCAGGGCGTTGCTTGATGCTGCATCCAGATCGGAACTGCTATCTCCGTTCTTGACGGTATAGGTGAAGGTTAGGGTTTTTCCGTCGGGGCTGTTAGATTTATAGGTGGCGATTTGATCAGTTGTGCCCGTTTCCAGTTGAAGTGTGGGGCTACCTGAAACAATAACAGACTCTGAGAAGCTAACATTGATATCAATCTGAGAGCCTATGCCATAGGTGCCATTGCTTTGGCTGGAGCTAACGCCAGTCACCGTGGGCCTGGTTCCTGCCACCACAATGACCTTGTTGGTTGCAAGGGAACCGGTTGTGGTACCAACGGGAAGGGTCAAACCAGCATCTTTGCCTCCAACCTTAGCTTTAATCGTACCTCCATTGAGTTGCAGAGCCGTAACTGATGCCACATCCAATTTTGAACTAACATCACCCTCTTCTATGGTATAATTAAAGGTGAGGGTTTTGTTATCTGAGCTGATAGAATCATAGGTAGCCGTGCGATCATTAGTACCCGTTTCCAGCTGCAGGGTGGGGCTGCCCGTAACGGTAACGGCACTCGAAAAGGTAATGGTAATGGGGACTATGGAGCCGATACCGTAAGTCCCGCTGGAGAAAGTGGAGCTGATCTGGGTGACGTTGGTGGTTGCCATTGTGGTATTAGAAAATAGTGACGCGGAACAGGGTGCGGCTGATGCCCTTCAATGAAATTGAATGCTGGAGCGTGGGGCCCTGGAAGCAGCCTGGGCCTGATGATGGCTTGAGCTTGGGTCCTGCGTTTGTGTGGAAATTGCCGAATGGTCTACGCAGCTCAGGGCAGCTACGGGAAAGCTGGCCCGAACGTCCTGCGGTTCAGGAGGTGGCTGGGGACCCCTGGCTGTCAGGCCCCATGGTGGTGCCACGGCAGGAACCAAAGGGCCCGAAACACTGTCTTAGGGGTATGGGTCGGATCGGATGAGGACAGACCATCAATTTCAAAAGAAATTAGTTTTTCCACTATGGCGCAAACCGGGCCGTCCGTCCTTCCTCCATGGGTGGGCAGGGCGGTTTGTTGGAGTTCGGCTTGGGTTTGCGTTCGGTTGGCCCAGGGCAGGGCTGCGGAGCTGGCCCGGGCCTGGGCAGCGTTGGCCGTGGTAAGGGCCGCTCCGGGCCGGCCCAGAAGCCCCACGCCTTTCGCCAGAGTGCGCCGATCACCTGGCCATGTCCAGGCAATGTCCCGGCCATGGCCCTGCCTGGGCCTGCGCCCAGCGGGACGCTGGGGTTGCCCCTGGACCCATGGGGATGCGGTTGCCAGCCCGTAGCCTGGCCGTTCTGGGCTGCCTCCAGGGCGGGCGATGAACCTACGTATCGGCAACGGCTACGACATCCACCGGCTGGTGCCCGGCCGGCCCCTGATCCTGGGGGGGGTGCGGCTGGACCATCCCGCCGGCCTGGGCCTTGATGGCCACAGCGATGCCGATGTGCTCGTGCACGCCCTGATGGATGCCCTGCTGGGGGCCCTCTCCCTCGGCGACATCGGCAAGTATTTCCCCCCCGACGATCCCCGCTGGCGGGGGGCCGACAGCCTGGTGCTGCTGGAGCAGGTGGTGGCCCTGGTGGCGCAGCGGGGCTGGAGTGTGGTGAATGTGGATGCGGTGGTGGTGGCGGAGCGGCCCAAGCTCAAACCCCACATCGAGGCGATGCGCTCGGCGACTGTCTCTTATACACATCTGACGCTGCCGACGATACTCCTTGTGT
>CAWUNB010000361.1:0-2002 GCA_963923745.1 uncultured Thiotrichales bacterium | reverse complement strand
ACAAGGAGTATCGTCGGCAGCGTCAGATGTGTATAAGAGACAGGCATATTCTGCACTTGAGCCTGTGTCCCCCGAAGTGGCACCCAATATATTTAGATATTGTCCACGATGAACCAAAACATATTCAAATAATTGCCCTAATAGCTGAAGGGCAATATCCTTAAAAGCTAAGGTAGGTCCATTGGATAATCCCAATAACCAAAAATCATCGCCTAGATTTTTAACAGGGGTAATTTCATCACTGCCAAATATTTTGGCGGTATAGGTTTTATCAATAATAGAACGTAAATCTGCGTTTGGAATATCCGTGGCAAAACGTTGAGCAATCTGATAAGCCAATTCCGAGTAGGAACAGTGACGCCACTGGGCCAACTCCTCAGGGGATACCACTGGATAAACAGCGGGTAAAGTTAGCCCGCCATCAGGGGCCAATCCTCCCAACAAAATTTCGGTAAAAGGTTGGGGAGTCATACCCCCACGGGTGCTGATGTACTCCATGACTGCCCTCCTCTGGTTGGGGAAGGAAGGGATTATACTCACTGGAAGCCCTGAGTTATTTCATTTCCACTTCTAATGACAACCATCCCTCCTTCCCTAGACCGCACTGCCATCCTCATCGGTGAGTCAGGTTTAACCTGGCTAGCTGGCCGCCATGTGTTAGTAGCTGGCCTGGGTGGGGTGGGCAGTTATGCGGCTGAAGCTTTGGCCCGCAGCGGTATTGGTCGCCTCACCTTGCTGGATCACGATCTAGTGGGTGTTACTAATCTCAATCGCCAACTGCCCGCTCTCCATTCCACCTTGGGTCGTCCCAAAGTAGCCGTTATGGCGGAACGACTATTGGATATTCGCCCCGATATCCAGCTTGATGCACGTCAAGCATTTATTCATAAGGAACAAACGAATGAGTTAGTAGCCGATGGTGGATTTGATTATGTAGTGGACTGCATCGACAGCTTGGCCTGTAAAACAGCATTGTTAGCAGCGTGTCAACGGCAGGAGGTACCCGTAGTGGCGAGCTTGGGCACCGGAGGTCGACTGGATGTCAGTCGAGTGCGTTTGGGTACCCTAGGAAAAACTGAGATTTGTCCTCTAGCCCGGGAACTACGCACCAATTTGCGCCGTCTTGGGCTGTCTCTGGATATTCCAGTGGTATGGTCCGACGAGCCCCCCCAACCACCTCTTCCTCCAGCCCCCTTAGATAGCCCAGTTCCAGGGCGACCTCGAGCGGTAAACGGTTCCATCGGTTATTTGCCAGGGCTGTTTGGCATGATGTTGGCCGGCTGGGTTGTCACAGCGCTATTAGGGTCGAAGAACCCTTGACCTTCTCGCGGCTGTGCTATCTTTGTACTGTTGCGTTGCAGTAGCGCACCTTCCAGTCTCTCCCTGTTGTTCATCCTCCTATGAGCCTACGAAAAAAACGTCCCGTTAATCTCAACCTCCTCACCATTCAATTGCCGGTGGCGGGGATTATGTCCATCGCCCACCGCCTCAGCGGGGTGATGATGTTTTGCCTCATTCCCTGGGTTCTCTTTTTACTGGATCTGTCCCTACGGGGTCCGGAAGGCTTTGCTCAGGCCAAGGTTTTGCTCCATACCGGTTGGCTTAAGTTGATCTGGGTAGCGGTGGTGTGGGCCTTGGCTCATCACTTTTTGGCCGGCCTGCGCTACTTGTTGCTGGATTTAGATATCGGTTTGGAAAAACCCTTTTACCGCTATAGCGCTATCGCGGTCCTAGCCGGTGGTGGTCTCGCCGCGTTGCTTGCTGTGGGGGTGTTGCTATGAGCCATCGTGCCAGTGGATTACGGGCTTGGGTGTGGCAGCGCGTCAGTGCGGTGCTACTCGCCCTGTTTACCCTATCGACCCTCGGTTATGCCTTGGGCGGTGGGGCTAGTGATTATCAGAGCTGGCGGGCGGTATTAGCAATGCCCGCTGTCACCGTGGCCTTAGCCGTGTTGTTTGGTGCCCTACTGGCCCATCTGTGGGTAGGAATACGGGATGTCCTG
>CAWUNB010000360.1:0-2008 GCA_963923745.1 uncultured Thiotrichales bacterium | reverse complement strand
GCTTCATCCAGCGGCGCATCCACTTCGTCTAACAAGCACACCGGCGCAGGATTCAATTGAAAGATGGAGAATACCAAGGCTACAGCTGTTAAGGCTTTTTCTCCCCCCGATAATAAGTGAATCGTGCTATTTCGTTTCCCAGGGGGGCGAGCCATGATGGTTACACCAGTTTCCAGTAAATTCTCCCCAGTTAATTCCAAATAGGCATGACCACCGCCGAATAACCGGGGAAATAGTACCTGGAGCCCACTATTAACCTGATCAAAGGTTTCCTGAAATCGGCTACGGGTTTCTTTGTCAATTTTACGGATTGCCCCTTCCAGGGTGTCTACTGCTGTGGCTAGATCGGTGTACTGGCTTTCCAGAAAACCCGCTCGCTCTTTACTGGCCTGGTATTCCTCAATGGCTGCTAAGTTGATCGCCCCTAGCCGCTGAATTTGTCGCCCTAAAGTGTCTAACTGCCCTTGCCAAGGTCCTTCTTCAGCTTCCGGAGGGAGGGTGGATAAACTGTCTGCAATTACCAGCTTGGCCTCCGCCGCCTGCTCCTCCAAGGCCAGACTTCGCACCACCGTTTCTTGATGGCCGACCCGAGCTTGTTCTAGTTCACCCCGTATCTGCTCTACTTGTCGTTCTGCTAACAACCGTGCTTGATCCAATTGCCGTTGCTGCTGGTCCATTTCTTCTAAATGCCGCCGGACTTTGGTCAGTTCTCCTTCTGCGGTTAGACGAATTATCAGCCGCTCTTCCAGTTCCTGATGATAATGGGCCAGTGGTTCATCACTGTTTGCCAGGGCGGTGGCCAGCTCATGGGTAGCCTGGGCCAATCCTTCGGCTTGGGTTATGGCTCGACTCAGGCTATGGCGAGTAGCCTCCAACCGGGTTTTGGTAGTACGCACTTCTAAAGCCAAACGATGGGCTTGATCCCGGGCTTCTTGATGGGTGCGACGGGTTCGCTCCATGGCGACCCGCCGGTCCTGGCGTTCTTGCTCCAATCGCTCCCGTTGCTCTGCCAGCGCATCTACCTGTTCCAATAATCGGTGCAATTCACGGCGCACCCCCCCCATTTGTTCTTCATTAGCGTTTTCCTGGCGAATAATCTCGGCCACTTCTTCTCGGAGACGATTGACTCGCTGTTGGAGCTGCTCTAAACGTCCAGCCACAGTGGCTGATCGAGCTTTTAGTTCTCCCTGATGACGACTGCTATCCCGCAAAGCGGCTTGCGTTTGTTCCCGCTGCCGTTCCTGTTCAACCAACACTAATCGACCGGCTTCCAGGGCACTGGACAATGCTTCTTGCTGGATTTCATCTTCCTCCACCATCAGCCGCAGTTGGCGGATCTCTTGTTCCCGAGCCAGTACCCCATCATGACTGTCCCCCCCTGGGGTAACTCGCAACCAATTCCGTCCCAGCCACACACCTTCCGGAGTGACCAAGGACTGCCCCGGCTCTAAGGTCGCCTGTTGGGCCAGGGCTTGTGGCAAGTCGGTCACGGTACCCACCCCCGCAACCATCCCGGCCAGGGTAGTTGAATTCGCCAACTGACCCACTGCCAACCGATCCAACAGAGGAACAATTTTCCCCGGTGGAGGATCCTGCGTGGAATGTCTCTGGTCCACCTCAGTTTCTTGGGTCCACAGCTCCAAGTTGCCCTGGGATAGGGTCATCGCTCCAGCCGCCAAAGTTGGCAATTCCGTTACCCCCACGGCCTCCAGATGGAGGCCCAGCACCACTTCTGCTGCCCGTTCCCAGCCGGGGGCCACGGTAAGGGTTTCTGCCAAACGGAGGGCTTGGGACAGACCATGGTGTTCTAACCACTGACCAACCGCCCCCTTCCCTTTCCCCAAAGCCCCTTGTTGCAAAGTTTCTAGTGAAGTTAGTCGTCCCTGGCGTTGTTGCCGCTGGTGTCGCGCCTGATCCAATTGCTTGCCGATTTGTTGATTGGCCTCCCGCTGCTGCTGGAGAGTAGTCTGGCCCTTTTCTAAAATCTGCAGCAGAGCCTGTTGGTGCT
>CAWUNB010000359.1:0-2031 GCA_963923745.1 uncultured Thiotrichales bacterium | reverse complement strand
GGTCCTCTCCATGATAGCCAAGTGTTGCAAATACTGGACGGTTTTGATGCAGTTCAATTAGATATAACGGCAGAAACGCCGTTGATTACCCCTGATGGTAAACGTACCACGGCTCGACGCTGGGCTAGTGAGTTAGGTTTGTTTTACGCCCCGAGCTTGTTATTTTTTGCCAGTGATGGGCAAGAAATTATTCGTATTGATTCCGTTATTCAAATTTATCGACTTAACGCTGTGCTTAATTATGTAGCCAGTGGCGATTATCGCCAGGAACCCAATTTTCAACGTTGGCGGGAAGACTACACTCAACGCATTTTGGCACGCTAAACGAAACTATGGCATTCACTGTTTTACAAGTACTACCGGCTCTGGAGAGTGGTGGCGTAGAACGGGGTACCCTAGAGATAGCCGGCGCTCTAGTCGCTGCGGGCCACCGCGCCTTGGTGGTCTCCGCTGGGGGCAGTCTAGTCCCCGCTCTGCTCGCTTTGGGAGCAGAACATATCACCTTACCGGTGGGAGCTAAGTCCTTAGCTACCCTTAGTTTGGTCGCTCCACTCAGGCAATTATTAGCCCGGGAACGGGTTGATATTCTGCATGTTCGTTCCCGCTTGCCTGCCTGGATTGCCTGGTTGGCTTGGCGGAAAATGAACCCCGCCATTCGGCCCCGTTTAGTGACTACCGTTCACGGACTGTACCGGGTAGGGCGCTATAGCGCAGTCATGACTAAAGGGGAGCGGGTTATCGCCGTTTCAGAAACGGTGCGGCGCTATCTGCTAGATAACTATCCCCGATTAGATCCAGGGCGTATACGAGTCATTCACCGAGGCGTAGATCCCGCTCGCTTTCCCCATGGCTATTGCCCGTCCCCGGAATGGCTCACCAAATGGTGGCAAACCTACCCCCCGCCCGCTGAGGGCTACACCCTAGTTCTAGCGGGGCGAATTACTCGTCTCAAGGGTCATGACGATTTTCTTACTCTTATGGCCGTGCTACGGGATCGAGGACTAACGGTACAGGGGCTAATCGTAGGCACCCAGGATCCCCGCAAACAGCGTTATCGGGAACAGCTTTGCCGACAGATAGATCGCCTTAATTTGACTGACCAGATTTTTTTCACCGGCCCTCGCAGTGATATCCGCGAGGTATATGCTGCTGCCGATTTGGTGGTCTCCTTGTCTAGTCAACCGGAGTCTTTTGGTCGCACGGTACTGGAAGCACTAAGTTTGGGCATCCCGGTACTGGGCTATGACCACGGTGGCGTTGGGGAGATTCTCACGGCTCTTTATCCAGCGGGACGAGTTCCTCTGGGTAACCAGCAAGAATTGGCAGAAAAGGCAATGACGCTGTTACAGCATCCGCCGCCGGTACCTAATTCCACTGCTTTTCCGTTGGCGACTATGCTAGAGCAGACCCTGGAGTTGTATCAGGAATTAGCTATGTCCCATTGAATTGGAAATATTCGTTATAGAATCAGTTCGTTAGCTAATTTGGCTATAAAGCGGTTGTTACTATTTTGTTCCTCAAGTTTGCATTTACTCGACCGATAGCTTGGGCCAGGGAGGGGTCTTGAGTACCTGTGTTGTCTGAACACCTCGTTGTTGCCCTGGTTGAGGGGTAAGGGTCGAGGCACTCCAATTTCCAACTTCTCGTTCACTTCCACAAAGCTTGCGAAGCCGGAGCCTCAGAGCGCGGCTCGCAGCGAAACCAGCGACACGCATCTGGTTCGGTTTGTGTTACGGCTCCAGCTTAGGCGTTGTTGCAGACGGAGATAATCGCCATGACTATCAGCACAGCAGATGCCAACCTCTGGACCACAGCAGATGTCCGTCTTATCGACCCTAGTGAGATCAGTAGCTTAACAGCCAGCCAGATCGCCGCCCTTACTACTGCTGCAGTGTGGGCTTTTACTACAGACCAGGTTCCCCAGCTGACTGAGGAAGGTATTAAGGCTCTGACTATTTCTCAGATCCAGCTAGGTCTAACCACTCAGCAGATCCTGTCTCTTATACACATCTGACGCTGCCGACGATACTC
>CAWUNB010000358.1:0-2072 GCA_963923745.1 uncultured Thiotrichales bacterium | reverse complement strand
GAGATCCTCTCTGGTCTCGTGGGCTCGGAGATGTGTATAAGAGACAGACCGTTGGAAATCCCACCCGGTCCTTGGTTGACTAGCCGTCGCCAGCCTTCCCGTTAACTCTTATTGGCTAACTGCCGGTGTAGTGGGGTAAACCACTTGAGCTTTAGCCCGTAGCGCGACAGGTAATTCTTTTTGCAACTGCTGGGCTCGCTCTGCCTGCAGTCGTTCAACGATTTTTGACTTCATTTCTTCATAGCCAGCACCTGATCGTTCTCGCCGATCCAGAAGCTGGATAATCCAATAACGCTGCCCGGGACCCCGGATAATGCCGCTGGTTTCTCCAGGTTTCAGCGATGCTAGTGCTTCCCACCAGAACGGTGGGATCTGTTCCCAGCGTAGATAACCCAAGTCCCAAGGTTTCTGCGCATCGGGAGGTAACTCTGGCAAACCTCGAGCCGCCACTTCAGCAAAGGGTACGCCTTGTTTAATATCTTCCAAGGCTTGAACTAAAGTAGCCTCATCCCGCCGTAACATTTGCAGCACCTGAATTTCACTAGCAACTTCCTCTGCGTGTCGATCAAACCATACTTTGGCTTCGTCATCGCTGACTTTGGATTGGTTGGCTACTTCTCGCTCTAACAACAAATCAGCCAATCGCTTACGCTGAAATGCGCGTAGCTGCACTTCCAATCGCTCAACCCATTCTCGATAGGTAGGGTCCTTATCCAGCCCTAGAGCTACTGCCTGTTGAGCCAAAATCTCTTGTTGGATTACTGATTCCAGCGTAGTTGCCTTAGATCCTGATCCCGCTGAAGCATCATGGCCGTGGGCCATTCGCCCCGGTCCAGTAGCAAATTGGACATCTTGGGCGGTAATGGCAACACCATTAACGGTAGCCAGGGAAGCAGCCACTTGAGAAGCTGATGAAGCAGAAACGGCTTCATCGGCCCAAACCCCATTTCCCAACAGGGCTAGTAACAATCCGCCGTAGCGGTAGATATTTTTAGCCATAAGGTCCTCAATAGAAAAAACCATCATTGGAGTCCGCCCCTAATGCGTAGTCGCTCGCCATCGTGGCTCGCTCCCGATCATGAAGAGCAGCGCAATAACGAAAAGGGAGGAACCCGTCCTAAGACGAATTCCTCCCTGGTTGATCAGCTACCAATCAGGTGATCGGCAACCAACCGGCAGCCTCTCTTAGTGGCAGGCTTTGCAGGACTCCTCCTCATCACCATTCCAAGGATTGCCCGGAGTTGGGTCATAGGTCATGACCTTCATGTGGGCAGATGCTTCATCTGAATCATGGCACCCACTGCAAGGTATCCTGGCTGCCTGGGTCTTCCACGAACCACTGCTCTTGTTTTTATCGTGGCAAGATTCACAGGCAAGGGCATTCTGCGGCAGGGTAATATCCCAGTTCCGCAGAGGATTCCCGTCGGAATGATCCACCGTCAATAACGGATAATTCAGAGAAGAACCGTAATGGACCGCATGAACCCGCTTGGAGATAGGCTTACCCCCACTTCCCCACAGACTATTACTGGTGGCAGAAGCAGGCTGGTTCAGATAAGTATTGACAGGAGTAGTGGTGATACTGGGTAAGTAGTCGTGGCAAGCACCGCACTGATCAATGGCTGTATCGTCAAAGATTTTGTGATGCCGCACGTAGTCGAGAACAAAGCCGCGACCATCTGGCCCTTGATGGCAAGAACCGCAAGAACCTGCCGGCGCTTTCTCCTCCGCTTCCTGCCCTACCTGGAAAGTCACCTTAGCTACTGAAGGAGTCTTATAGTTGACACCGCTTGTCACCGTTCCTCGGTCACTCAACTCCACGGTAGCTACATAAGTACCCGGCTTCAGATCATCCACCGGGTCCATGGTGTAGTTAATCCGGCTCTTGTACCACGCCACTTTCGGATTATTTGGGGTAGTATCCGTCGCTACACTAGTATCCCTCTTGGCAATATTAACGGCGCTGCTTCCCATGACACTTACTGTCGTGTTACCGCCAAACACTGCCGTATTGATGGTCCCCGCTGTCAATTGCACTGCGTAGAAGGTACCTAAGTTACGGCTACGAATCG
>CAWUNB010000357.1:0-2080 GCA_963923745.1 uncultured Thiotrichales bacterium | reverse complement strand
CGTTACTTCCCGATCACCCCAAATATCAATGGCTACCACATCAAAGTGACGATTAGTGTAATCCTCAATGTCCTTGCGACCGAAATTATTCCGTATTAAAGCAGTACAATAAGCACAATGCTTCTGACCGTAATAAATAATTAAGCCTTGTTTTCCTGCATGAACAGCTTCTGCTAAATCTTCCCGCAAATTGAGAAAACTTAACTTAAACCACTCCGGATGGGGAAGATCGCGAACTCGAGGACCATCTTCAAATTCCAATCCTTCCAGATCGTTATTAGTGAACGACGCTCCTTGAGTGGCAAAAGATAGCAGTGCTATCAGCAAGGCAATGAAGATGATGGGCAGAGTCTTCTTCATAGAAAGTGGCTCAAAGAAAAATTATTGGCATTCACCCACCGCCGTAGGTTTACAGCGGCGACGATCAACCCAGGTTGCATTACCCAGACGGGCTTGATCCAAATGGGCTCCCCCTAATTCAGCACCAGCGAGATTAGCTCGGCTTAAATCCGTCCCCGTCAGATTGGCTCCTAATAATAGCGCCCGTTCCAAGCGAGCTTTCTCTAAAATCGCACCTGATAATTGGGCGTTTTCCAAGTTGGCTTGGGTAAGATTAGCACCCCGTAGGCTGGCCCCTGAAAAATCGCTTCCCCTTAGGGTAGCCTGCTCACCATTAACCCCATCTAACACAGCAGCAACGGCTATCAAACCGGTGGCCTTCACATCATAGAGGGAAGCATTGCTCAATTGGGCTTGAGTGAGTTGGACGCCTTCCAAGATAGCCCGGTCAAGTCTAGCCCGTTCTAAAAACGCCCCGGTAAATACCGCTCCCCGCAAGTCAGCGGCCACTAGGGTACTTCCTCCCAATCGAGCCCCTTCCAGATGGGCATTTTGCAGATTAGCGGAAGACAGGTCTGCGCCGGTTAAATCTGCTCCCCGTAGATCGGCACCCGCTAAATGGCTACGCACTAATACCGCTTGCCGTAGTTGAGCTCCCTGCAAGTTATGCTGGGCCAGTGGACAACCAATCCAGATAACCCCAGGTGCGGGAGGATCACTGCAGGCCCCTTGGGTTACCCCTGGAATAGCTAGCACCACCAGTAGCTGACAAATAAAACGAAAAAACGGAAACATGGAGTTTTGACCTGGGAAAAATAGCAGTCTTCACAAACAACGGGCTAACACGATAGCGTCTTCTCGACCTTGACGGGCAGGATAGTAGCCCCGACGCCGACCAATCTCGTTAAAACCAATGGCGTGATAGAGCAACAAAGCCCCTTGATTGGAAGGGCGCACTTCCAGAAAAGCCGTATCAGCATTATGACGACGGGCTAGATGTAACAAATGGGCCAACAGATACCGTCCTACTCCCTGACGACGAACAGCTGAAGCAACGCACAAGTTAAGGATATGACATTCTCCCGCGCCCACAGACATCACCCCATAGCCCTGCAATTCCCGCTCATCCAGGCAACCCCAACAGAAATAACCCGCTCGAAAACAATCCTCAAAAATATCTCGACTCCAGGGAAATTCGTAAGCCTGTCCCTCGATTCCCATTACACCATCCAGATCCCCTTGGCTTAGGGGGCGGAGCCGGTAAGCTGGCGATGGTGGAGTTAGGGGAAGGGGGGGGGTGGCGTAAAACTCAGCTGTCTTGACCATCGGGAGCAACGCCATGGCACACCCGCCAAGCCAGCCGCAAATCATCCCAAGCTTTGCGTTTTTCCAAGGGAGAACGCAGCAGATAGGCCGGATGGTAAGTCACTACTAAGGGGATCCGGTTTGGCCCATAGCGGTGTACCCGTCCCCGTAACTGGCCAATAGGAGTAGTGGTAGCTAATAGATTTTGCGCAGCAATTCGTCCCACCGCCAACAGGATACCCGGTTGCACCAGCTCAATTTGACGATCCAAAAAAGGCCGACAGGCACTCGCCTCCAGGGGGGCAGGATCCCGATTGCCTGGAGGGCGAGATTTGAGGATATTAGCAATATAGACTTCCTGGCGAGCCAATCCCAAAGCCGCCAGCATCTGATTAAGCACTGTCTCTTATACACATCTCCGAGCCCACGAGACCAG
>CAWUNB010000356.1:0-2083 GCA_963923745.1 uncultured Thiotrichales bacterium | reverse complement strand
AGCCAAAGATCACAATCCCCAGGGCAGCGGCCAACAGAGTGGGATCGAGGGGAACCCGGACTAGCCGTAACTCATCTCGGCGCTCATTACCTCGGCGTTCAGGGCTAAGAATCATCAAGGACTTACCCCCGCAAGGCGCTTGACTTCAGCGACGAAACACTCGCCCCGATCCAGGTAGTCACGGAACATATCGAAACTGGCACAGGCCGGAGAAAGCAATACCCGATCCCCCGGTTGGGCCAACTGGGCGGCGAGGGCCACGGCTTCCCCCAGCGACGACGCCTCAACAACCGGCACGATCCCGGTTAAGGCTTGGCGCAGCAAGGCCCTATCAGCCCCCATGAGCACCACACCTCGGGCTTGTGGGCGAAGGGCGGCACCCAACGGGGTGAAGTCTTGGCCCTTGGCCAGTCCGCCCGCAATCAGCACAAAGGGCCCCGGCATCCCGGCGCAGGCCGCTTCAGTCGCGCCCACGTTGGTGCCCTTGGAATCGTTGTACCAAGTCACCCCCTTGATTTCCGCCACATACTGGCAACGATGGGACAATCCGCCAAAGCGCTGTAGTACCGGTAAAGCCAGAGTAGGAGCGATCCCGACGGCTTCCACCAGGGCTAGGGCCGCTAGGGCATTGGCCCAGTTATGCCGTCCAACGATACGCAATTGATCGGCTGGCATGAGTCGTTGCCGCCCCCGCGCTAACCAGGGACCGTCGGCTCCTGCTAACAAGCCGTAGTCGGTTTCTTGGGACGGTTCCCCTAAGCCAAAGCGACATACCCGCCGCTTCCCTTCCACTAAACCCATTACCGCCGGATCGTCGGCATTCACCACCATTACCCCGTCACCTCGGTAAACACGGGCTTTGGCGGCCAAGTAGTTAGCCAGGGTACCGTGGCGATCTAAGTGATCCGGACTGAGATTGAGCACTACTCCGGCAGCGGCTTGCAGGGAATAGGTGGTCTCCAACTGAAAACTGGATAATTCCAGCACATATAACTCGGGTTCCGCTTCCCCCGGTTGGGGGAGCAGATCCAGGGCCGCTGTGCCCAGGTTGCCTCCCACAGCGACCCGATAGCCGGCGTGCTGGGCTATTTCTCCCACCAAAGTGGTCACGGTACTTTTACCGTTGGAACCGGTAATGGCGATAACAGGGGCTTTCGCTTGCTGGGCGAATAACTCAATGTCCCCCACCACCGGAACTCCTTGGCGGGTCGCCGCCAGAACAGCCGGTTCGGTTGGAGCGATGCCCGGACTGAGGACGATACGGCTGGCTTGTTGAAACAACGGCAGGTCAAATCCGCCCACCCGTACCACCAAGTCCGGCCACTCTCGGATTAGGGATTCCAATCCCGGTGGGGTAGGGCGGCTATCGGTTACTACGACGGGTTGCCCCTGACGGGCCAAAAAGCGGGCGCAAGATAAACCTGTCGTACCTAAACCCACCACCAAGGTATAGGGAACAGCCGGAAGGGGAGGGGACACCATGGATGCAACCTTACCGAATCTTTAGGGTGGCTAAACCCACCAGGACTAAAATAACGGTGATAATCCAAAAGCGCACAATAACCCGGGGCTCCGGCCAGCCTTTTAATTCAAAATGGTGATGGAGGGGGGCCATGCGAAAAATACGCCGCCCGGTTAATTTAAAGGAAGCGACTTGCAAAATAACGGAGACCGTTTCCATCACAAATACGCCGCCCATAATCACCAGTACTATTTCTTGGCGCACCACCACGGCGACTATCCCTAAAGCGGCTCCCAACGCTAACGCTCCCACGTCGCCCATAAAAACTTGAGCGGGATAGGCGTTAAACCATAAAAAGCCTAAGCCCGCGCCGACTAAAGCGCCGCAGAATACCAATACTTCCCCAGAACCGGGGACATGGGGAATCCCCAAATAGGTGGCATAATTAACATTACCCGTGGCGTAGGCAAATACTCCGAGGGCCCCGGCGACCATGACGGTGGGCATAATAGCCAAGCCGTCTAGGCCATCGGTTAAATTCACCGCATTACTGGATCCGACAATGACCAAAAGGGTCAAGGGAATATAAACTGTCTCTTATACACATCTCCGAGCCCACGA
>CAWUNB010000355.1:0-2102 GCA_963923745.1 uncultured Thiotrichales bacterium | reverse complement strand
TCGTCGGCAGCGTCAGATGTGTATAAGAGACAGCGATATAGGTTTTCCTCTGCTGCTTCGGTGGCTTGACGTATCCGCCAAGACAGATCATGACCTTTTACCGGTAGCTCTATCAAACAACACACAGCGTCACTAGCACCGGTATCAGCTAGAGCTTGTAGGGCAGCCGTGATAATTCCTCGAAAAATGCTTTCATGAAAATCTCGTTCTCGGCCACAACCCACCAGTAAGACTCGTTCTGCGACAATATTTGGTAAACCATGAAGCAACCGTACTTGATTAGCTCGGCCTTCCATATCGCCCCGTTTCAACAAAGCAGATAGGGCGCCACCACAGGCTTCATCTATCCGTTCAGCTGTAGGCGACAATCGACGGGGTTCAAAAACCCCCACCACTAAACAACCCGTGCGTTGTTTTTCCGGACTACCACTTTTAACTACGTATTCCATCATAGCCTCCGTTGGTTTTTTGCCTCGTCATACCCTGGATTATTACCGTGGGATAAAAAGCTAAGTAATATTAAAGCTTTTTGTATTATCGCCTATCTACTGTTTGAATAAGAACATCCCCAGCTCACCGAGGATAGTGAGCGGACCCCGTGCCCGGTTGTGAAGCGACGCAGAGGGCCCATGGGCCGATGTGGGAGGTTGTCTACCCTGTCCGTTGTGGTTCGCGTATTTCACGGGGAGCTCGTATTCCAGGGTAAGCCATCGCAAGCCCTAATGGGGTAAAATAATAGGATGGAACGCGCTTACAAATTAAGATATACCCAAACAATTCAATGAATCGGTAATTAAGCCGTCGGCAAAAAAGTAGCCAGCGTAGAAAAAGGGGGTTATACCATTCATGATCGGGAGACCAACGCCGCCCGAAATATTTTAGCGTTGGCTACCGACGGTAGGCCCGAAAGTGATGCGCGGGGAGAACCCCTCCCAAGCACTAGTGACGATAGCACCGCCGGAATGCGGGCATCCCGTGAAACGCGAACCGCTCCTCGGCCATGCACAGGGGCGAACCACGACGGCGAGCAACTAAGCATTAGGAGCGGATTCCAACGAATTAACACTAATTAAGAAAACCCTCAGACAAAGCTATAGTCCTAATTTCTGTTGGAGCTAAAAACTGATGAAATATACGCCCTACAAAGGAGTTGATTACCGTCACCACCAACCCCATCGGCTGGGTGTTTTAGTCACCAATCTGGGTACCCCCGAGGCACCGACACCCACAGCGGTGCGACGTTACCTCGCCGAATTTCTATGGGACCCACGGGTGGTGGAACTACCCCGTCCCCTGTGGTGGCTCATCCTTCATGGTTTCATCTTGCCTTTCCGCCCCCATCGAGCAGCCCACGCTTATGCCAAAATCTGGGGAGACGAAGGATCGCCATTGTTGACTATTGCTCGCCGCCAAACCACTGCCCTGGAAGAGGTGCTAACCCAGCGCCTTGGTGAGAAACCCGTGGTAGCTTTAGGAATGCGCTACGGCTCTCCCTCCCTGGGTTCTTCTCTGGAGGCAATGTTGCGAGCCGGCGTGAGAAGATTGATTGTGGTACCTCTCTACCCTCAGTATGCCAGCTCTACTACGGGAGCAACCTTTGATGCTGTCACTCGAGAAATACAGCAATGGCGTTGGCTTCCAGATCTGCGATTTGTTAGCCATTACCATAATCACCAACCCTACATTGCCGCATTAGCAGCCAGTATCCGGGAAGCTCGTCAAGGGGAACAGGAACGACGGTTATTATTCAGTTTTCATGGAATTCCCAAGCGAACTTTCCTCGCCGGAGATCCTTATTACTGCCACTGCTTAGCCACCGCCCGCCTTACGGCTGAGGCCCTTGGTTTAGCAAAGGAAAGTTGGGCGGTGAGTTTCCAATCCCGTTTTGGGCGGGAGGAGTGGCTACGCCCCTATACTGACCAAACGTTGCAGGAATGGGGGAAAGCCGGTATCAAGGGAATTGATGTGGTGTGCCCTGGTTTTAGCGCCGATTGTTTAGAGACGCTGGAAGAAATAGCTATCCAGAATCGCGAACTGTTTCTCGCCGCCGGGGGACAGGATTACCGCTACATCCCAGCCCTGAATGATCGCCCAGATCACAT
>CAWUNB010000354.1:0-2125 GCA_963923745.1 uncultured Thiotrichales bacterium | reverse complement strand
AGCTTAGCGAATGGACTACGGGGGTCAGAACGCTTGCCATGGACAGTACGGAAAATGCCCATGACTTTGTCATCGTCGTGACACTTCAGGCAATCATCAGCGCCATGTTGGGAGAGGACTGGGCCATCTCCCCCCCCCTCCGTCACCTCAGCGTGAGCTAGCGCGGCTAGCAGCATTGACAGGATGAGCAACGCAGCCGACAAAAACGCGCTTCGCGTGGCTACACGCAGCATGGGCAGTCTCCCCTAATTTACGTAAATTGACCGCCGTCATCACTGGCGCAGCGGGCTACCAGCCCAGCGTCCCGACAGACGACTGTTGATTATTTCGCCTCAATCCCTTGCTTAACGGGAAATGACCCTTTCTTTTAGGGCGCAAGCAGTGATGTTCATCATTGCTTGCTTACGAGATTATTTCAACGGGAAGGATAGGGTAAAAATTCCTTATTTGCATTCCTGTCTATTAAAATATTTGAATATACTTTATGGTTATAAATGAAATAATTTACTAAATAGCAATAGGAGCAGCAATAGCCGGGTAGGATTGATAGTTAACTAATTTGAAATCAGTAAAATCGTAATCATAAATAGATGGCGGTTGACGATTTATTAATAATTGCGGTAATGGTTTAGGCGCTCGAGTTAGTTGAATATTAATCTGCTCCAAATGATTAGCATAAGCGTGTAAATCTCCAAGGCTAACAATAATTTCATGGGGAATTAATTCACATTGTTGAGCAATCATGTGAGTTAACAAAGCCAAAGAAGCTATATTATAGGGAAGACCAAGGAAACTATCTGAGCTTCGGATATAAAGCTGACTAGAAAGGTGGTTATTTGCCACGTAGAACTGATAAAGCAAATGACAAGGGGGTAGAGCCATTTTACCTTGTACCACATTTTGTTGCGGGCTTAATGATTCATCGGGAAGAAACTCGGGATTCCAACTGTGAAATAAAATCCGTCGACTGTTAGGGTTGTGTTTTAATGTATGGATAACATAATCAATTTGGTTAATAGTTTCCTCTGTTTTTGTTGGCCAAGCTGTCCATTGTTTACCATAAATTGGTCCAAGCTCACCTTCTGTAGTTGCCCACTCATTCCAAATAGTTACTCCTCGCTCATTGAGCCAATGAATATTAGTACCTCCTCGCAAAAACCAAATTAATTCATTCACAATTCCCTTAAAATGAATTTTTTTAGTAGTTAATAGCGGAAAACCATTAGCCAAATTATGACGTAACTGCCGACCAAAAACTGAAAGGGTGCCCGTACCAGTGCGATCTCCCTTCGTTGCACCATTAGCCAATATGTCCCGGAGCAGATCAAGATAGGATTCCATCATTCCTCCGGGATAAGTTGTTGCAAGATAGTTAGCAACCGAGCTAATGCCCCGCGATTAGCGTTAATCACTGCTCGGGCCCTCTCTCCCATAGCATGACGCAGATTAGCATCCTGCAGCCAGTAAGCTACCTTAGCAGCCAGCTCTTCTGAGTTAGCTACTTCCTGCAACACGCCGGCTTCCTCCAACAGGCGCGTCACTTCGGCAAAATTGAAATGGTGAGGCCCCTGAAGAGTAGGCAATCCAAGAGCCGCTGGTTCTAGCAAATTATGTCCGCCAGTGGGTACTAAACTACCCCCAACAAATGCCAGATCGGCTGCTGCGTAGAACATTGGGAGCCGCCCCATTGTGTCCCCCAGATAAACAGCAGTGTCCGCCTGACAGGGGTGGTGATCGCTCCAGCTTACCAGTGCAAACCCCGATCGCCGACACAGTACCGCCACTCGACTAAATCGTTCCGGGTGACGAGGCACGAGAATGAGTAATGCGTTGGGTAACACCTGCCGTAAATGAGCGTGAGCTGCCAGAATCAGCTCTTCTTCCCCAGAATGGGTACTAGCGGCGATCCATACGGGTCGATGGGTACCCAATTGGCGGCGAAGACTCGCCCCCTCTTCCGCCAGACTAGGTGCCATAGTTAGATCAAATTTGATATTTCCAGTGACCGTTAATCGTTCAGGAGGAGCACCCAAAGCGAGCAGGCGTTGCCCATCAGCCGGCGTCTGTACCGCTAAAGCAGATAAACAATTTAAAGTCATTTGGGTTAAAGCCATCAGCCGGCTAT
>CAWUNB010000353.1:0-2132 GCA_963923745.1 uncultured Thiotrichales bacterium | reverse complement strand
ATCACATTGCAGCCCTTGCTGATTTAGTGGTGGAACAACTCGGTGGCTGGCCCAAAACCGCCGCTGACGAAAGCGGAGAAAGAGAACACGATTGTCCTTCCCGTTAAACTTCTAGGGTCTCTTTAGGGCGAGCGGTAGCCAAAGTATCAGCTAGTTCAGCCAGCGCAGTGGCTGCTGCTGAACGCCGACGCCACACCAAACCTACGGTGCGTAGTGCTCCTGGAGCCGCTAGGGGGCGAATAACCACCTGGCCTCGATTAGGTTCTGGGCAGGTGGTAGCCAAAATCGGCAGTAAGGTAACTCCCAGCCCCATCCCCACCATTTGTCGGAGTGTTTCCAAACTAGTGGCTTGCACTTCTTCGTTAAGCAAGCCTTCCAAGTGACAAGCGGCCAGGGCCTGTCCCCGCAAACAGTGCCCTTCTTCTAGTAATAGCAATCCGGCATTGGCCAGATCCGCTAGCGCTATCTCGTTGGCTATGGCCAAGGGATGGCCTAGGGGAACTGCTGCCAGAAACGGTTCCTGAAATAGTGGGACCACTTCCAGACCCGGTTCGGTGATGGGTAGGGCCAGCAAGCCAGCATCAAGGCGACCTTCCGCTAATTCTGCCAATAAGTGAGGAGTCATTACCTCCCGCAGCAACAACCGTAGGCGCGGATAGGTTTGCCGTACTAGCGTGAGACAGTGGGGTAAGTAATAGGGCCCTAAGGTAGGGATAATGCCCAAGCGCACGGTGCGATCCAGGGGATCTCGGGCACTGTTAGCCAATTCTTGCAAACGATTGGCTTCCTCCACAATACGCCGAGCCCCGGCCACAATCTCCTGACCTAAGGGGGTGGGAGTGACTCGTCGTAAACTACGGTCGAACAAATCTACCCCTAGGGATTCTTCCAGCTTCCGCAGACCGGTGGAGAGGGTCGATTGACTGACATAACACACCTCGGCAGCCTTACCAAAGTGGCCAGTGTTAGCGAGGGTTACCAAATAGCGAAGCTCTTGCAGTGTCATAACAGCGAATCTCTACGAGAATTAGGCTAATAAACTATACCGGCCAGACCGAAGGTTGGCTCAAAATGAGCTAGAGTCATTTGTCCTGCTAGAAGTTCCCGATGCCGGATAACACTGTTCATCTGTTTCATGCCCTAAGGGGGACCGCAATGAATTTACACGAGTACCAAGCCAAGCAACTATTTCGGGAATACGGCATTCCGGTTCCAACCGGTGAAGCGGCCACAACACCTCAGGCAGCCCAAGCAGCAGCCCAACGGCTAGGGGGAAATGCCTGGATGGTGAAGGCCCAAGTCCATGCTGGAGGACGGGGTAAGGGCGGTGGTGTGCGTCGAGCTTCCACTCCAGAAGAAGTTGGGGCTATTGCCGAAAAATTGCTAGGTTCCCAATTGGTTACTCATCAAACTGGCCCGGCTGGTTTACCTATCACCGCTCTACTCGTCGAAGGCACTCAGACTGTAGTGCGGGAGCTATACCTATCAGCACTGATTAATCGGGCCCGGGAGCGCTTAGTTTTCATGGTATCCGCTGCCGGAGGTATGGATATCGAAGAAGTAGCAGCCACTCGCCCCCAGGATATTTTGACCCTGGAGGTGAATCCAGTGGCCGGGTTACAACCCTACCAATGTCGGCGGGCAGCTTATTTTTTAGGGCTCAGCGGTCCGCAAGTAGGCCAGTTGCAGACCGTTTTGCAGGGTATCTACCGGTTATTTATGGAACGGGATCTCAGCCTAGCAGAGATCAACCCTCTCGTTGTAACGGGTGAAGGTCATTTGCTGGCCTTGGACGGTAAAATCAATTTGGATGAGAACGGGTTATACCGTCAGCCAACGTTGGCAGCGCTACGGGATGAAAGCCAGGAAGATCCCAAAGAAAGTGCTGCCCGTGTCCATGATTTGAATTATGTGAGCATGGACGGGGATATCGCCTGCATGGTGAATGGAGCAGGTTTAGCTATGGCCACCATGGATTTGATCCAGATTCACGGGGGACGCCCAGCCAATTTTCTGGATGTAGGGGGAGGAACTACAGCAGCTCGGGTCGCGGAAGCTTTCAAACTGATTTTATCCGACGGCCAAGTACCTGTCTCTTATACACATCTCCGAGCCCACGAGACCAGAGAGGA
>CAWUNB010000352.1:0-2136 GCA_963923745.1 uncultured Thiotrichales bacterium | reverse complement strand
TCGAAGCCAAGGCTACTTTGCAGGCTACCGGCGGTCCTGGTCAGTTGTACCGTACCAATAGCAACGCCCTGATCAATACCGGTGACGGCATGGCTATGGCCTTGCGGGCGGGTATCCCATTGGAAGATATGGAATTTTTCCAGTTTCATCCCACCGGAATTGCGGGCAAGGGCATGCTCATCACCGAAGGGGTGCGAGGGGAAGGCGGATATCTTCTCAACGGCAACGGCGAGCGCTTCATGGAACGCTATGCTCCCCACGCCAAAGATTTAGCCAGCCGCGATGTGGTGGCCCGGGCCATGTCCATCGAAGTCCGGGAAGGTCGCGGCTGCGGTCCCCGCAAGGATCATGTGCTGCTGAAATTGGATCACTTAGGCGAAGACGTGATTGCCAAGCGCTTGCCCGGTATCCGCGAGAGCTGTATCACCTTCCTCGGCATGGATCCGGTGCGAGAACCCATTCCGGTGTTTCCGACTTGCCACTACATCATGGGGGGGATTCCCACCACCCGCTGGGGCCAAGTGGTGGTGCCGGATCGTCAGGGCGAAGAAACGGTGCCGGGGCTATACGCGGCGGGCGAGTGTGCCTGCGTGTCGGTGCACGGTGCCAATCGGTTGGGAGGTAACTCCCTGTTAGATATCGTGGTATTTGGCCGCGCCGCCGCCGATCACATGATCGAAAGTTTGGCCCAGCAGCGTTACCACCGTCCGTTGGCGAAAGAATCGGCGGATCGGGCCTTGGGCCGGTTGCAACGCTGGGAACGGCAAGGCGAGGGCGAATCGGTGGATGCCATCCGTACCGATTTGCAGTACGCCATGGAACAGGATTGCGGCGTATTCCGTACCGAGGACATTCTCAGTCAGGGCTTATCTCGAGTCAGTGCCTTGGAACAGCGCCTCCAGCACGCCGTCCTGCGCGACCACAGTGCCGTCTACAACACCGCTCGAGTCGAAGCCTTGGAGCTGGAAAATTTGATGGAAGTGGGACTGGCTACCGTGGCCTCAGCCTTGGCCCGTCAAGAAAGCCGGGGCGCCCACAGCCGCATGGATTATCCCGACCGGGATGACGTGAACTGGCTCAAGCACACCCTGTACTTCCGGGAAGGACGGCGACTGGAGTTCAAACCAGTGCGCCTCAAGCCCCTAACCGTGGACTCCTTCCCGCCCAAAGTGCGGGTGTACTAATCGGCTTTCGGCCACGAGGTTTGCTATGCGTTTTTCCATCTACCGTTACAACCCGGACACCGATACTGGCCCACGGATGCAGTCTTACGATCTGGCGGTCGAACCGGGCATGATGTTGTTGGACGCCTTGTTGCGTATTAAGGCCGAAGACGAAACGTTAAGTTTTCGCCGCTCTTGCCAGGAAGGGGTGTGTGGTTCCGATGCCCTGAATGTCAATGGTCGCAATCGCTTGGCCTGTATCACCGACATCAAAGACCTGAAAGAACCTATCGTCATTCGTCCCCTACCCGGTCGCCCGGTTATTCGCGACTTGGTGGTGGACATGACCCAGTTCTACCAGCAGTACAATGCGGTGAAACCCTATCTCATCGTTCACGATCCGGAGCCGGAGATTGAATATCTCCAGAGTCCGGCGGATCGGGATAAGCTGGACGGACTGTATGAGTGCATTCTGTGCGCGTGTTGTTCTACTTCGTGTCCGTCGTTTTGGTGGAACCCGTCCCGCTTCCGAGGGCCAGCGGCGCTGTTACAGGCTTACCGCTTTTTGGCCGACAGTCGGGATCAGGCCACCGCCGAACGTTTGGCCGATTTAGAAGGCCCCTATGCCCTGTTCCGCTGCCATACCATCATGAATTGCGTGGAAGTGTGCCCTAAGGGTTTGAATCCCACTCGGGCCATTGGTCATATCCGCGAGATGATGCTAAAGGATGCCATTTGAACCCGGATACCCTTCCCCTTTCTGGTGAAGAGCTTGGTGCCAACCACCGGCGGCGCTTATATTGGGCCTGCCGCCGGGGGATGCGGGAATTGGATTTATTGCTGGGAGGTTTCCTTGCCCGCCGCTACGACCGCCTATCAGCGGCGGAGCAGCGGGCTTTTGAGGCCCTATTGGACTATCCAGATCCCGTGCTCTACGACTATTTCATGGGCCGCCAGGCTCCTAGTGACCCGG
>CAWUNB010000351.1:0-2143 GCA_963923745.1 uncultured Thiotrichales bacterium | reverse complement strand
GCTCAACAGCCGTTTGCACTTCTCGAAAATATTAATATTCGCAAAGATGGCCAGCGTGTTGTCCTGGAAACCAGTGGCACCCCCATTATTGATGCCGACGGTAATTTGCTGGGTTATCGGGGAGTAGATCGGGATGTCACTCAGCGCGTTGAAGCGCAACAAGCGCTGCGGGATAGTCAGGATATGCTGCAACGGGCTCAAGCCGTTGCTCGGATTGGCAGCTGGGCTTTGCTTAACGGCTCTGAGCGTCTCAGTCTGTCTAAGGAAGCGGCTAGAATTTTTGATCTGCCCGATATTGGCACAACCACTTTTAGTGAAATCATTTCCTGCGTTCATCCCGACGATAAAACTAAAGTGGAATCAGGTTGGCAGGCTGTGCTCGGCGGAATTCCTTTTTATGATTTGACTGTCCGCCTTATTGTTCGGAATCAACTGATTTGGGTTCGTACCCTGACCGAAGTAGAAACAGACCCACAAGGGAAAATGGTACGGGCACTGGGCACGGTGCAAGATATTACAGCCCAAAAAAGTTTGGAACAGGCTAACGCTCAATTGCTACAAGCACTGGATGAGTCAGCGGATTTTGTTGCCACTGCTGACTTAATGGGCCGATCAATCTATATCAATGCAGGTGGGCGAACCCTGGTTGGTTTAGCTAAAGAAGCACCGTTGAATTATTTAACAACCGCTGATTTTCATCCAGCTTGGATAAGCGAAAAATTAGTTAAAGAAATATTTCCAAAAGTGCTGGCTGGTGAACGCTGGCGAGGAGAATTAACATTACTGGGGATCGATGGCCGAGAAATTCCAGTGGACGCCAATATCTTCCCGTTAACCGATGAATACGGCCAAATTACAGCTTTTGCTACAGTTCAATCTGACCTTACTGAATTTAAACAACGGGAAGCAATCCTACAAACTGAGCGGCAACGCCTGAATAACATTATTGAGGGTACTCAGGCCGGTACCTGGGAATGGAATGTGCAAACGGGTGAAGCCACGTTCAATAGCTTTTGGGCAGAAATGATCGGTTATACCCTAGCTGAGTTAGCTCCCCTCAATATCGACACCTGGATTAAACTGGCCCACCCTGATGACCTCAAACATTCCAGTCAATTATTGGAAAGACATTTTTCCAGTGCCGATCCCTATTACGAATGTGAAGCCCGTATTAAACACAAGGATGGCCATTGGGTGTGGGTGCTGGATCGGGGCAGAGTATTAAGCTGGAGCGAAGATGGCAAGCCTCTATTAATGAGTGGAATACATTTAGATATTTCTGAACGGAAAGAAGCCGAATTACATAGTAAGCGCCTGCAATCAGTTATCGATGATTCCCTGGATTTTGTCGGTATCGCTGATTTGCAAGCAACTGTGATTTACATAAATAAAGCCGGACGTCGAATGGTTGGGCTACCGGAAGAAGGTAATCTCGGTTCCGTGTCGATTAAGAATTTTTTAACAGAAACGGCTTGGGAGCAAACCCTGTCCCAGGTTATTCCAGCTTTACGCTTAACCGGTTACTGGCAAGGTGATAGCGCCCTACGCCACCGTGATGGTCATAGTATCCCGGTTTCTCGTCATGCCAGGATGCACTTCGATACCAACGGCAAACCGATTTATATGTCTGCGGTTTTGCGCGACATCAGGGAGCGAGTCACCCTAGAACAAGAATTAATGCGGGCCAAAGAAGCGGCAGAAGCGGCTAATATCGCCAAGAGTCAATTTCTGTCCACCATGAGCCACGAGATTCGTACTCCCCTGACGGCCATTCTTGGATTTAGTGAAGTCCTGCTCGAAACCGATGCTTCAGAGGAACAGCGGGAAACCGCACTGCAAGCTGTCTTAGATAATGGTCGTCATCTTCATGCCCTTATCAATGATCTGCTGGATATGTCGAAAATTGAAGCCGGTCGCTTGGAATTTGAAACCCTGCCATTAAATTTAGCCGATTTACTAGAATCCAGTTTATCGTCTCTACGGGGACTATTCCAAGAAAAGAAATTGAACTTTTTTATTCATTATTTACCACCGCTCCCGGCACGTATTCATTCCGATCCGACCCGACTACGGCAAATTATTATTAATTTACTAGGCAACGCGATTAAATTTACGGATCGGGGTTCGGTGCGGGTATTGGTGA
>CAWUNB010000350.1:0-2149 GCA_963923745.1 uncultured Thiotrichales bacterium | reverse complement strand
TCGGAGATGTGTATAAGAGACAGATCGATGAAAGTAAGGATGGGTAAGCGAAAACGCTCTGCCATTTCCATCAACCGCAGCGCCTTGCGATAGCCTTCAGGGCGAGGCATACCAAAATTACGCCGCAATTTCTCCCGGGTTTCATAACCTTTTTGATGACCAATGACCATTACTGGTCGTCCTTCTAACCGAGCCAAACCGCCAACAATGGCTGGGTCATCGGCAAAAGCCCGATCGCCGTGAAGTTCCTCAAAGTCAGTGAAAATTTGCTCAATGTAGCCAAGGGTGTAAGGGCGTTGGGGATGACGGGCCAATTGGGAGATCTGCCAAGAAGTCAGATTGGTGAAAATGGACTCGGTCAAGGTGCGAGACTTGGCTTCTAGCCGAGTGATCTCATCAGAGATGTTAATACTGGCGTCGTCCCCCACTGGGCGGAGGGCGGCAATTTTGGCTTCTAAATCAGCGATAGGCTGCTCAAAGTCCAGATAACTAAGATTCATGGGGGCTCGCGGGATTACATCAGGTTGTTGAGGACCAGCCGACATCGCCGGAAAGGTGAGAAACAAGGTCGCCTAATATACGACATTCACGCTGTTGGTAACGGGTTACGAGTCGGTGAAACTTGTAGCCAAAAAGTTACCGGGCCATCGTTAATCAAGGCTACCTTCATGTCGGCACCAAAGTGTCCCACTTCTACCAAAGGATGGCGCTGTTGAGCTTGAGCTACCAAGTAGTGGAACAATCGCCGCCCTTCTTCTGGAGAAGCGGTTGGAGTGAAACTAGGACGGCGTCCCTGACGAGTGTCTGCCGCTAGGGTGAACTGGGGAACCAGCAATAGCTCGCCTCGAATATCCTGAAGGGACAGATTCATCCTCCCATTGCAGTCAGGAAAGACTCGGTAACTCAACAAGCGTTCCAGCAGTCGATCGCCTTGAGCTTCCCCATCTCCCCGTTCTATCCCCACTAGGACCAACAGCCCAGTACCAATTCGGCCCACCACTTCTCCTGCTACTGTAACCCGGGCACTGCTGACCCGCTGCAATAACCCAATCATAAAAGCGGCTAGCCTCTAAGCCAATTGGCGGGCTAAGACATCGGTAGCGGTCACCAGGGCATCTACGATACCTGGCTCCGTCGCAGAGTGACCAGCATCGGGGATGATATGGAGGGCTGCCGAAGGCCATGCCTGGTGTAACTCCCAAGCGTTTTCCACCGGACAAACTAAATCGTAACGACCATGAACAATAAAACCGGGGATACCGGCCAGCCGGTAGGCGTTAGCTAGTAACTGATTAGGTTGCAGGAAACTATCGTGAACGAAGTAATGGCATTCAATCCGAGCGAGGGATAGAGCGGTGTGGGTGCTACCAAAGTGATTCACTACTGCTGGATTAGGATGGAGGGTGGCAGCTTGCCCTTCCCAAATGGACCAAGCTCGTGCCGCCGTCAGCCGTGCCAGTTCATCTGAGCCGGTCAAGCGTTGGTAATAAGCCGATACCAGGTCCTTCCGCTCTTCTGGAGGAATAGGCTTTAAGAAGTCTTGCCAGTAATCTGGCAGCAGACGATTAGCCCCTTCTTGATAGAACCAGCGAATTTCGTGGGGTCGGCACAAAAAAATACCCCGTAATACCAAACCCAATACCCGATCGGGATAGGTTTCAGCATAGGCCAAAGCCAATGTCGATCCCCAGGAGCCACCGAACACGACCCAACGATCAATTTTTAGTTGGATGCGCACCCGTTCAATATCCGCTATCAAATCATCAGTAGTATTACCGGCTAATTCAGCGTGGGGAATGGAATGTCCAGAACCTCGTTGATCGAACAAGACAATACGATAGCGATTAGGATCGAAAAAGCGCCGGTGATAGGGCTCACAACCGGCACCCGGACCGCCGTGGAGAAACACCACCGGTAATCCCGCTGGGTTGCCCACCTCCTCCACGTGGAGTTGATGGGGGGGATCTACCGCTAGGGTATGAGTAACATAGGGACGAATTTCTGAGTAGAGAGTGCGCATGGCTGCGAATCTTAATTCATTATCGAGTCGGCGATTGATGTCACTGAGCAGGTGCAAAACAAAAAGCCCCAACCGCTAAAGCAATTGGGGCTTGTTGGAATGAGGTGCCTGGCAGTGACCTACTTTCGC
>CAWUNB010000349.1:0-2153 GCA_963923745.1 uncultured Thiotrichales bacterium | reverse complement strand
ATCGGTGACGTGGACCGCGCAGGCAATGCAGGGATCGTAGCTGTGAATGGTGCGCAGAATTTCCAGCGGCTGTTTGGGATCGTGAAGTTGATGATTGTCCTGCAAGGCCGCTTCATAGGCCCCGGCTTGGCCTTGGTGATCCCGAGGGCCAGCATTCCAAGTACTGGGAACGACGGCTTGGTAATTGGCGATCTTGCCGTCTTTGATAACAATCCAATGTCCCAACGCCCCTCGCGGCGCTTCCATATAGCCCACGCCTCGGGCTTCCGCCGGCCAAGTGGCCGGATCCCACTTAGTTTCATTAAAGGTCCGCAAGTCCCCAGCTTTGATATTGGCAATGAGCTGGTTGTACCAAGCCTGCATCATGTCAGCGATGATCTTGGTTTCCAAAGTCCGGGCGGCAGTACGGCCCAGGGTAGAGAACAGATGGCGTTTCTCTAACTTCAGGTCGGTCAGGGTCTTATTCACCAGTTCTTGCGTACCGGCATGGCCTTTGGCGTACAACAACAGCACCCGAGCCAGGGGACCGACTTCCACCGCGTGATTCTTCCAGCGCGGCGATTTCAACCAAGAGTAATTTTTCTCTACTTCCAACTGCTCGTAGGGCGGTTTGGGTCCGTCGTAATGGAGCTGGGTTTCACCGTCGTAGGGATGGAGTCCTTTGGCTTTGCCGGCCTGGTAGTCATACCAAGAGTGGCTGACGTATTCCTGAATTTGCTCGGCGGAATTGAGATCCACTGGGTGGATGGTGGACAGATCCCGGTTGAGGATCACCCCCGCTGGTAATTGGAATGAGGCCGGATCGCTCATGCCCTTTTCCGGCAAATCGCCGTAGCACAAGAAATTGCCCAGCCCTTCCCCCCGTTCAAACCAATCCCGGTAGAAACCGGCCACCGCTAGGGTATCGGGGATATAGGCCAGTTCGACAAATTCTTTCATCTGGTTGATGACGTTCTGAACTTGCGTCAGCCCCAGCATATTGACAGAGGTCGCTCCCGTCAGGTTAGGCCCGGCGCTGGCCGTTCCCACCGAGATGGCACAGGGTACCCCGCCCACCAGGAAATTGGGGTGGGGGTTCTTGCCACCAAAAATGGTGTGGAGCTTGACCACGTCCCGTTGCCACGCCAGGGCTTCCAGATAATGGGTAACCGCCATCAAATTGGCTTCCGGCGGCAACTTGTAGGCCGGATGGCCCCAATAGCCGTGGGCAAAAATGCCTAACTGGCCGGCTTCGACGAATTTTTTGACCTTTTTCTGCACATCGGCGAAGTAACCCGGCGAGGTCTTGGCATTGCGGGGCGAGACCTGTTGCGCCAAGGCCGAGGTAGCCGCTGGATCGGCTTTCAGGGCCGCTACCACATCCACCCAATCCAACGCGTGGAGATGGTAGAAGTGCATAACATGGTCATGAATATACTGAGCACCGATCATCAGATTGCGGATGATCTGGGCATTAGCCGGTACTTCGTATTTGAGGGCATCCTCCACGGAGCGCACCGAGGCGATACCGTGGACCAGGGTACAGACGCCGCAGATACGCTGGGCAAACGCCCAGGCATCTCGAGGATCCCGGCCCCGCAGGATGATTTCTAGTCCCCGCACCATGGTTCCAGCGCTGTAGGCACTGGTGATGCGCCCCCCGTCATCGGTCGCCGCTTCGATGCGCAAATGGCCTTCGATGCGGGTGATGGGGTCAACAACGACTCTTGGCATGTTCATGGTTCAAACCCTGGGTGAAGGTTAATCGTCGTTGGTCACCAGTTGCTCAGCCACCATATCCAGCAGGCTGTGGACGGTTTTATCCCATTTGAAATGTTTCTGACCATCGTCGAGGGTTAAACGACAATTGGAGCAGGAGGTAGCAAAAATCTCCGCTTCGCTCTTTTCCACTTGGGCCATTTTGATCTGGTAGGTCTTGTAACGGAGGGGATCGGGACGGTGCATCGCCACTACGCCACCGCCGCCGCCGCAGCACCAATTGAGGGTACCGGCGGACTCCATTTCCCGTAGCTCCATACCCAGCGCGGCCAGCACCTCGCGGGCTTCGGTTGTGGCACCGCCCCGTCGAGTGACCTGACAAGGATCGTGGAAGGTGACTGATTTGCTTAAAGGCTTGAGCTGGATTTTCTGTTCTCTCACCAAGCGGGCCAGTA
>CAWUNB010000348.1:0-2155 GCA_963923745.1 uncultured Thiotrichales bacterium | reverse complement strand
ATCCTCTCTGGTCTCGTGGGCTCGGAGATGTGTATAAGAGACAGATCCAGCAGGTCGTTGATTAAGGCATGGAGATGACGGCCATTGTCCAATACCGCCTGAAGAGCCGCCTGTTGCTGTTCTCGCGTGCCGCCCAAATCAAACAGGGTTTCAGTAAAACCAAGAATGGCCGTCAAGGGAGTGCGAATTTCGTGGCTCATATTAGCCAGGAAGGCACTTTTCATCCGACTGGCCAATTCCGCTGCTTCCTTGGCTTGGTGTAAAGCCTGATTCATTTCGCGGAGGCTGGTAATGTCTTCCAGTACCGAAAAAACCAGAGGTACTTCGTCTTCGGTTGTGACTAATACTCGACTCACCCGTACCGGGACTTGAGGACCACCCCGGCAGAAGTATTCTTTTTCGTAAGGCCCACAGTGACCCGTCTCTTGCAGGATTTGCCATTGCCGCTCATCTTCAGCGCGAAAGATTTCCGGCGTCAGGGCCTCATCAGTTAGTGTTAACAATTCGTGCAGAGGATGATTCACCAGCTTGGCCAGAGCGGTATTCACCTGCAAGAAAGTCCTATTACCTAAACGGTTCAGCGCATACCCCAGGGGGGATTCCCGAAAGAGGGTTCGGTAATGGGTTTCACTCCGGTGCAAGGCCCGATTAACTTGGTTGGTGGCGGTTATGTCCCGGGCAATGCCCAGCACCCCTATCACCTTACCGGTTCCATCCACCATCGGCGCTTTGATGGTTTCCACCAAAGCCAACCGGCCATCATCAGCAAAAGTGATCCATTCCTGATTAACGCGGGGACCGCCGGCCTCGATGGCTTCCCGATCCTTGGCACGAAAAAAATCAGCCAGGGAGGTATCAACGAAATCATAGTCGGTGCGCCCCTTAATAGCCGATTCGCTGGCACCGAAGAATCGTTCAAAAGCAGGATTACAGGCTAAGTAGACCCCCCGCAAATCTTTTGCCCACACCAAATCGGGGATAGTGCGCACTAAGGTAATAAGCCACTGCCGTTGATCTTCTAATTCAATGGTACGGGCGCGGACTTTTTCCGTTAGAGACTGTTTTTCCGCGACCAAAGCCGTCTCTCCCCGCTGATGAAGCCGGATATAGAACAGCACTAGTACGGCTAACATCAACGCCACAAGGGAAGGGATGCCTCGGTTGTCGGGCAATGCCGCCGCCATAATGGCTCGTTGCTCAGCGGTGGGTTGGATCTGGAGGAGCCAATCCCGTCCCCCGAGGGATAGAGGACGCTGCCACACCCATTCCCCAATTAGGGTTGGGGGAGGCACTAAAGAACGTTCCATGGTGAACTGATTAGATCCGGGCGACCAAGCTAACCGTTGTTCTTCCGCTGGGGCGTTAGCATCGGTTACGTCTCGAATCAAAATATCCAGTCCCTGGCGAGAATGCTCATCTAAGACTTCCAACAGCATTTTCTCTACTAAGATGACTCCCGCAGCAAAACCTTGTAACGAATTCGGAGCAGCAACCGGTGAGGAACTTTCTTGGCTCGCTTCCTCGTCAATTTGTTGGTAGACCGGCACAAAAAAGTGAATTCCGGGCTGATCGGCCTGTTGCTGCACCGCGTAGAGTGGTGAGGTAGCCGTTGGTTTTCCAGCGTTCCAAGCCTTTTGCAGTGCGAGTCCGTCTACTTTCCTATAAATTGGAAAATCGGGATAACCATCGCCAACGGCCACTTCCTCCCAATCCATCGGGTCACTTTCCGATTGGGTCTCGAGAACAGTGGGAATCCATGACAGGGCTTGGATCCAAGGCTTCTGCTCCTGCAGGGGGCGGCAAAAACGCCGAAATCCTCGAGGTGATATCGGTTCAGAGGCACTGAGAAAAGAAGCGACTGAAGTGATAGCTAACTCAATACTGTCTGCGGCATTTTTTACATCCCCCAAGATGTGGTCAGCCTGGTCATGATAGACATGCGCCACCATGCCACGGTGCTGGCGCACCATGCTCAGCTCAACTACCGCTCCTAGTCCCATGGCCAAAGTAGAGAGCAGAAAACCGTATATTTCCCAGCGATCCCAACGAAATCGCCGATCAGCTATGACGAGTATCAAGGGGGCCAACAACAAATGGCCACTGGCATCCCCAATCCACCACGTTACCAAACCGGGTCCGACCAAAGGCCAAACGA
>CAWUNB010000347.1:0-2160 GCA_963923745.1 uncultured Thiotrichales bacterium | reverse complement strand
CTATTTGGGGCCTCTCCGGTGTGGTGAATGATTCCGCCAGCCTGGCAGAGCTCGGTCTCACAAATAATGGGGATCTGAGTCTCAGCGGCGGAATGCTGACCGTTGATCAGGCACTCCTGCTGGATGCACAGGGTGGAGATATTCTGGTTCAGAGTAGTCGCATTCAAGCCTCGGGCGGAGAAGTTGATTTTCAAGGTCAAAATATTCGAGTAGTAAACAGCTCGCTGGATGTAGGCTCTCGTGGAAAAGATGACGGAGGGGTGTTGACGGTAAAGGCTGATCAAGGTTTATGGCTAGATCAATCCTCGCTTGATGCGGATGGATTGGGGGCTATGTCTGTTGGTGGGGCTTTAAATATAGTTGGTAAAAATATTATGCTTCAAGATGCGCACCTCTCGGCTGATGGTTCTGCGGGAGGGGGCAAAATTAATGTTGGTGGGGGCTACCAGGGTCAGCCCTTGGAGGGCGTTAATGCCATTTCTTCCACTGCTGACCCCTTGAGCCTTCTCTCAGCAGATGCCATTGATCGAGGGGATGGGGGAGAAATTATTTTATGGGCTGACGCCGATACATTGTTCTACGGTAAAGCCTCAGCAAGAGGGGGGGTGCATGGCGGTAATGGAGGCCTCATTGAGATTTCAGGTAAACAGCAACTAGGGTTCCACGGATTAGCCGACACTAGTGCGCCTAAAGGAAGTCTAGGGACGCTTCTTCTAGATCCGGGCAGCCTGTTCATTTTTAATCCGTCTGACCCCCAGTACATGGCCTTGGCGGCAGACCTTAGCTCTAACGATCTAAGCTCTTTGGCTCCTAATATTTCAACCCCGGTTCAGCCTTCGGGTGATTACTTCGTCTCTAGTGTTGCGATTCAGGATCTACTGGCAAGCAGCCTGTCTAACGTCACGCTTCAAGCTGCGGGTGATATTTATCTGCTGGCAACTGGCCTTGATAGCCCCAACCCCAGCAGTATCATTGCACCTAGCAGCTCTGCGCTGTTAACAATGTCAGCCGTCAATGGATCGATTTATTTAAACTCAAGCATAGATGTAGGTAGCAGTGCGACTGTAGCCGGGGGAGGCGTTCGATTGAATGCATTTAATGAGATCTCTAATGCTGCTGTCGCTGTCACCTCCAATCAATCAACCACTCCGCTGGTTACCATTGGTGTTACGCCTATTGACATTTCAATTGTAGCAGGCACCGAGGGCATTGCTATGTCTTCCCGCTCTCTCTTCTTTGAGAACGTCAATCTTTTAACCCCAGGCGATGTTGATGGTCCTTCTATTCAGGCACCTCGCGTTCCCGGCAGTATTTCCTGGGCCGGGAGTAGCTTTACCATGAATAGTGGATCTATTGTTGCGGGATCCCCCGGCACTTTTACCTCGCCAGTATATGTCTACCAAACTCCTTTCCCGCCGTCAGTCGACATTGGCTCATCAACTCCGGCGTCGATCAATCTTTCGTTTGTTAGCGTCTCTAGCTATGGTGGGGACATTCGCATTGGCACGGCTTCAGAGTCTTCTGTATTGGTGAGAGGTTCGGATGTGCAAACCCCGTTTACTGTTTATTCGAATAATAGTGGTCCCACGCCTCAGCTAATTGGTTTTAGTGGCCAGATCCTTGTAGGTGGCACATTCAACAGTAGTGTAGGCGCAGCATATGTCCAGCTCAATGGTTCTGTCCTGACTTCTGATTACTCAGGAGTGGTTGTTGGGTCTAGTGCGACTGGACAGGTTGACATCATAGGCACTGACTTTCATGTTGACCAAAGTGCCTTGTACGTTTATGGGCAAGATATACTATATGATGGGTCTATTAGCGGTTCTGTGTATGCCGCGGCTGGGGGAAGTGTCTTTCTTGGAGATCAGGCAACTGTGCATTTGACGGTTAATGGGGGCGCTTTTCTGGGGGGATCAACGTCTAGCTTTGTCGCACGGGCTCAGCAAATAAATTTGCAGCCGCTTTCTGCAAATCCCTCTTTTACGACAGTTGTTAATCCATCGCCGGTACCGACCCCTACGCCAACGCCAGTTCCAAGTCCTACCCCATCGCCCGTACCAACTCCGACGCCAACGCCAGTTCCAAGTCCTACCCCATCGCCCGTACCAACGCCAACGCCGACTCCAGCCCCAAGACCCACCCCCTCAGCGAGTGGTCTTG
>CAWUNB010000346.1:0-2165 GCA_963923745.1 uncultured Thiotrichales bacterium | reverse complement strand
TAAGAGACAGGGAAGCAGGGTGTGATGACTACCTCACCAAGCCAGTAGATTGGGCGGCCCTGTACCAAATCGTAGCTAATTATCTACCAGCCACCGATCAACTCACCCCAGTGATTGCCGATGACCGCGCCCTCAGCGAATTAGCTGAACGTTTTCGGGGCTCTCTTTCCCAAACCTTGGCAGAGTTACAGCAAGCGCTGGGCAGGGATGATCTGACTCAGATGGCTAATCTAGCTCACCAGATTAAGGGGGTGGCCGGGGGACTCGGTTTCCCAACCCTCGGTAATGCGGCCCGCGCCCTTGAAATTGCAGCGAAATCCGGCGAAATGGTCGCCCCAGCGTTAGCAGCCTTGAGGGAGGAAATTGCTAGCGTAACGTTGAGTACAGGTTAACCTTCCGCTAAACGCTCCAGCACGCCTTCCAATTCTACCGGTAGGGGCGCAGTGAAATGGCGCACTTTGCCTCCTTCTTCCAAAGTAACCCGTAGGCTGTAGGCGTGGAGGAATAAGCGGTGCAATCCCACCCCCTGAAGAGCTTGATTAAAGCGTTCGTCTCCGTACTTATCATCTCCAGCGAGGGGATGGCCTACGTGGGCACCATGAACCCGAATCTGATGGGTACGCCCTGTATGGAGTTCAGCTTCTAGTAAGCTGGCGTTGGAATACAATCGGCGAGGGTGAAAGCGGGTCAAGGCAATTTTACCGTTAGCACTAACCCGTACCCGTCGCTCTCCTGAGGACAAAACGCTTTTCTCCAAGGGCGCATTTACCTCCCGCGATCCTCCCTGCCAACGCCCTTGGGCTAAGGCCAAGTACCGTTTATCTATTTCTCCCCGCCGTAGTTGTTCATGGAGCCAACGCAGAGTGCTTCGCCGTTTTGCTACCATCAGGAGTCCTGACGTATCCCTGTCCAGACGATGCACCAGCTCCAAAAAAGCACTATTAGGCCGAATCGCCCGCAGTGCTTCGATAGCACCATAGGACAAACCACTTCCTCCATGTACTGCCAATCCAGCCGGCTTGTTGAGCACCAGCAGGTTATTGTCTTCATAGAGAATTTGTCGCTCCACCACCTCCAGAACGGCATTACCGGGGCGTACCGCATCACCAGCAGCGGCTAACCGGAGTGGAGGAATACGAACCTGATCGCCTTCGCACAACCGGTAATCGGGACCAATGCGGCCCTTATTTACCCGTACCTCTCCCTTACGGAGAAGTCGATAGAGATGGCTACGAGGCAGCCCCTTGAGTTGAGTGGTGAGAAAATTATCGATGCGTTGACCAACATGGTTGGCGTCAACAACGATAAAACGAACCGTTGTGCTAGTTATTGCGGGGGAAAAAACGTCGGTCACGGTCATGGTAAAGAAGGGATTAACGGCGTTGAGCAACTAACCGGGCATAACGACCCTCTTTGACGACTTCCTGATGAATGACATCAAATCCGGTGTGATCCAGCATCCACGCTAAATCAGCTACCGTGAAGCGGTTATGCTCTATGAAATGGGTAAACAAGTCCTCCAGGGTCGAGGTGGGAGTCGCGGGATCAAATACTGCGGTAACGCTGGACTGATGGGTAACGTAAGTAGCTAAGGGAGCACGCACCCAATCAAGGATGTAGGCCCGTCCGCCAGGACGAAGACAACGCCCCATTTCTTGCAGAGCACGAATGGGTTGGGTCATTTCGTGAAGCACTACGGAAGCAAGTACGGCATCCACCGAACCTGATGCCAGCGGGAGCTGGGGATCGTGGAGATCTTGGCTTATCAAAGTCGCGCCCGGAGGCATAGCCACAGCAGCGGCCAGCATGTAGGGGGCATACTCTATGCCCACTGCTGTGGCACCGGGGTAACGTTCGGGGATAACTGCGACAAACTGCCCAGGACCAGCCCCCAAATCCAACACCGTGGGGGTAGCGGGTAAAACTGGACCGATCCAATGGTCCCAAGCAGCCCAAAAGTTCTCGTCAAATCGTTCGTGAAAGCTATCTTTCACCATTTGAGCAAAGTGTTCGCCATCGCGGTGATGGCGAGCCAGAAGCGCTAGTGTTTGGTCAGTTGTTGTAGTCATTTTTCCAGGGGTCTTTAAATATTAACTTTGGAGTCCGCCCCTAATGCGTAGTCGCTCGCCACCGTCTGTCTCTTATACACATCTGACGCTGCCGAC
>CAWUNB010000345.1:0-2168 GCA_963923745.1 uncultured Thiotrichales bacterium | reverse complement strand
CACAAGGAGTATCGTCGGCAGCGTCAGATGTGTATAAGAGACAGCTATTAACAGAGGTTGTTGTAGAATTAGATCAAGTAACTACTGGACTGGATCAGTGGATTGATAAACAAAAAGAAAAACAAGCAGTGATAAAAAATCAAACTAGAGCAGAATATTCACTCAGTATTATGACTGCTATTTCCCAAGAAAATGCTATTAAACTAATGAAGCAACTAGAGGGATTGCTGGCTGATCGAGATACGGCCGCTGCTGACATTATAGAAGATTTACAACAAATTTTGGTTGACACTTCTTGGGGAGCAGAATTAGAAAAATTGGCTCAAGTTGTAAATCGCTACGATTATCCTTTAGCATTACAACGATTAATTCAGTTCAAGCAAGCTTTCCTTTCTTCAGGGGCTGGTAATAAAATTGAGGATCAATTGTGACTTCCCCGTCTTTCAAACAGACACTATTATTAGTAGACGATGCTCCGGAAAATATCGATTTTCTGGGATCGGTGTTGCGTGCTCATTATCGAGTGCGTTTTGCCACCAATGGTGAAGATGCGTTACTGCTAGCACAACGAGAACCACCTGATCTTATTTTATTAGATGTGATTATGTCAGGCATAACTGGCTATGACGTCTGTCGAATATTAAAAGCTGATCTGCGCACCCAAGAAATTCCAATTATTTTTATTAGTGCTCTGAGCGATGCTTTAGATGAGCAAAAGGGATTAGAACTGGGTGCTGTTGATTATCTCCATAAACCAGCTAATCCCTCTATTGTGCTGCAGCGAGTAGGTATTCATTTGGCATTACGCCAGCAAAATTTACTTTTAGAGGAACGAGTACGGGAACGAACTCAAGAATTAGAAAATACCCGATTGGAAATTATTCGCCGCTTAGGAAGAGCTGCTGAGTTTCGTGATGAAGAAACGGGTCTGCATGTAATAAGAATGAGTCATTACGCCCACTGTTTAGCTTTGGCAGCAGGCGTACCAATTGCTCGAGCTGAATTGTTGTTGCAAGTTGCTCCCATGCACGATATTGGCAAAATTGGTATTCCTGATCAAATTCTTCTTAAACCAGGAAAATTAACACCAGCAGAATTTGATATCATGAAGACCCATACTTTAATTGGGGCTGATATTATCGGTGATCATCCTTCTGAGTTATTGCGAATGGCACGAGCAGTTGCGTTAACCCACCATGAAAAATGGAATGGCCGAGGTTATCCCCACGGATTAGCCGGAGATACTATTCCGTTGGAGGGACGTATTGTCGCAATAGCAGATGTTTATGATGCTTTAACTAGTAAGCGTCCCTATAAAAGAGCCTGGTCTTCAGAAGAGGCTATTTCTCTCCTACAGAGTGAAGCAAGTCATAGTTTTGATCCGATATTAGTTGAGCATTTTTTAAGTAAAATGGACCAGATAAAGCAAATTAGTGCTCGTTATGCCGATACTCCTCACGCGCTTTTAGATACGACAAGCAAATGACCACCCAAACTCCACGTATTTTGCTGGTAGAAGATGAGGAAATCTTAGCTGCGATTATTGAGTCGTGTTTAGTTAGTCAGGGTTTTGAAGTAGTGCTAGCTAAAGATGGCTTAGCAGCTTGGGAACGTTTATCGGGGGGAGATAGCGCTTTTGATACTATCCTATCTGATAAGCAGATGCCTCGCTTAGATGGTATGGCTTTGTTACAACGTATCAAAGAACATCCTATCCTAAGTTATATTCCGGTTGTTTTAGAGACCGCTACTGATGATAGTGAGAGTATCAGGGAAGGGTTAGCTAAGGGGGCTTACTATTATCTAACTAAGCCATTTCAGCCGGAGTTATTAATTGCCGTTGTCACTGCTGCAGTCCTTCAATGCCAAGAGCATCGCTCTCTCCAAAAAGAAGTCCAGCAGGCAGAGCGTCCATTCGCTTTTCTTGAATCGGGTACTTTCCGCTTTTCTAATTTAGATGATGGGCGATTATTGGCTAACTTTTTTGCTAAGGCTTGTCCGGCTCCTGAGCGAGTGGTGATGGGACTACAAGAATTACTAGTTAATGCGGTAGAGCACGGTAATTTAGATATTCGCTATCAAGAAAAAACTAAGTTGGTGGTAGAGGGAGGGTGGTTGACTGAGGTAGAGCGACGGCTGGCTTTACCGGAATACCGAGATAAGTGGGT
>CAWUNB010000344.1:0-2170 GCA_963923745.1 uncultured Thiotrichales bacterium | reverse complement strand
CCGCCATTTGCCCCTAGCGGCGTTGTTCCAAGGCGCGACCGTTGCGGCATTGGCGCAATTGCTGCGGGAAGATAGCGCAGCAAACGCCGCCAAGGGTTGGCAAGCGGTGGTTCCCCTCACCCCAGCGGCCCCTGGGCAACGGCCCTTGTTCTGCGCAGCCGGGGCCGGTGGCAACGTGCTCTATTTGCAACCCTTGAGCACCGCCCTGGCCGGACGGTTGCCCCTGTACGGATTGCAACCTGCTGGTTTGGACGGGGTTACTCCGGTATTGCCATCCCTGGAAGCCCTGGCGGATTACTACTTGACCGCTATCCGCCGAACCCAACCCAATGGCCCTTATCGACTGGCCGGCCATTCCTTCGGTGGCTTGGTGGCCTTTGAAATGGCCCGTCGGCTGCTGGCAGGGGGCGAGACGGTCGAGCAATTGGTGGTGCTGGATACCGCCGCCCCCCAGTGGTTCAGCCCCACCGGACGGGATTGGAGTCATGCTACTTGGCTGGCCCAAGTGGCCCAGATTGCCAGTCACCAGTACGGCGCAGCGGTTGCCGTGGATGAGGCGACCTTAGCCGCTCAACCCGATGAAGAAGCTCAGTTGGCTTGGCTACTGGCCCAGTTGATTGCCGCCGGTATCCTGCCGCAACAAACCCCGCTGGCCCATCTCCGAGGATTCATGGCGGTATATCGCGCTAATTTGCAAGCGGTCTACCAACCCACCCCAGAGGCGGTGGCTATTCCTACCCTGATTATTCGCTCTGCTGATTTGCAGCCTGGGCACTTGGCCGATCCGCAAGCACAAGCGGTACGCCAGGAATGGGATCTGGGCTGGGGGCAATGGCTAACCCATCCGCCCCAGGTCATCGAAGTGCCCGGTGATCATCTGACCATGCTTAATCCGCCCCAGGTGGCGAAGCTGGCGGACTCTCTCTCCCCCCTCCCTAACCCTCCCCCCGCTGGGGGGAGGGAATATAGAGAGTGATTATTGGGATAAAATGGCGAAATTGTATTCTGATTCTTCCTCCAAGCAAGAACCCTATTCTGACTCCTCCACTCAGCGGGAATCCTATTCTGACTCCTCCCCCCAGCGGGGGGAGGTTGGGAGGGGGGCGTTTTGGCAGCCCACCCCCGTTCCTCACGCTTTGCTCATAGCGGCGCGGGAACTACGCAAACGTATGACCGACGCAGAAACATTGCTCTGGCACTGTTTGCGGGGCAAACGGTTGGATGGATTTCGTTTTCGCAAACAACATCCTATTGGGCGCTATGTCTTAGATTTCTACTGCGTATCTAAGAAATTAGCTATTGAATTGGACGGCGGGCAGCATAATACTCCAGAGGGTCTAGCACAGGATCGGGAGCGCACAGCTTGGTTGTCCGCGCAGGGTATTCGAGTTGTTCGCTTTGGTAACCGTGAGGTTCTCAGTAATCTTGAGGATGTATTGGATCGAATTTGGAAATTATTATGAATTTAAATCTACCGAAAGCCATTATTGACTGCTTAAAATCTCAACCCGATGCGAAATTAACCGCACGGGAAATTGCTGAATGGGTAGTTATGGCCTATCCGACTGAATGTGCCGCTAAAAAACAAAATAGCCAATTTTTGAACACCGACGCAGAATTACTGCAACAATTGGTTGCAGAGATTGGTTCACGACGGCCTTGGCTACAGAAAAAACACCCAGAACTCAAAACAACTGAAGGACGACCGCGTAAGTATTACTACTCAAAGCAATCAGATTTAGATGAAATAGATACAGTAGAAGCTATTGGTGAGATTGATAGTAATATCCAGCAAGATAATAGTGTCTTAACGGGAGAACAAGCCCTTTATCCCAAATTATCCGCTTATCTCTGGGACATATTGAGCGTTTACTCAAAACGTATTGACGAAAAACGTTCGTCAAATAGAAATGGCCCGAAAGGTAATCATTGGCTGCATCCAGATCTAGTAGGGTTAGAAGATTTAGGTACGGATTGGCATCAATCGGTACGAGATTGTGTTAGTCAATATTTCGATAAGCGTACAAGACTATGGTCATTTGAAGTAAAATTGCTGATCAACCGCGCTAATGTTCGCGAGTGTTTCTTTCAGGCCGTTTCCAATTCGTCTTGGGCTGATGTCGGCTATTTAGTCGCTGAACAAATTAATGATGAGGCGCTAAAAGAATTA
>CAWUNB010000343.1:0-2186 GCA_963923745.1 uncultured Thiotrichales bacterium | reverse complement strand
TTCGCTACGCAACCGGGCACGGGGCTCGCTCACCCTCCTTGGTGAGCTTCGAATGTATTAGCTAATCAATTTAGCACTTGATTTATTTAAAAAATATTAACCGGGTTTCAGCAAATCGTATTCTTATTGACTCTATTATCCCTTGGAACGAACAATAACCGCCGATAGCTCTGCCAGAGCGATAGTGGTATAGAGATATTCTTGACGCACTGCTAGTAATGTCCTAGAACTATAACCGCTCCGTCCCCAGTCATCAGGCACTCCTGTGATCCACCAAGCACCCCCTGAGAACGATGAACTAACCGTCCTGGAAAATTGGGCGGCCACCCACCCCAATCAACTTATTCGGCGACGAGTTGACGGGGTGTTGCGCTTAATTCGCGGTCAAAGCGGTCCTCAGGTAGCTAAAGCGTTAAGGGTTACCGCCAACACTGTCTACCGTTGGCAAGCACTATGGCGGTCTCAGGGAGTGGCTGGGCTGTTGTTAGCGACCAAGGAACCCCACCGTGCATCCGGTGGACAGAAACGACAGCGGACCTCTTCCCCTGCGGTATCCGTTGGAATGACAAGTTCCCCCCCGGTATTGCCCCTCCGCCGTCTGTTAGCCAAGCTGGGCAAATTGCAGGAAAGTACTAGCAAAAATATCGGGCTGAACTACCTGGTGATGGCAACCAACCGTCAGGAATGGACCTTGCTCCTCATCCAGGTGGAGCGGTTGATTATGACGGATGGCCAGCAGCGAGCCACAGGCACTTTTCTGGGAGCGATTGATTTAGACGGACAGATACGTTGGGAAGTCCAGTCGGGGAATTTGCGTCGCCTCCACCTTTGCCGTTTCATCGAGGAAACGGCCCGTTCTCTCCCCAGACCTGTGGTCGTTATTGTCGAGCCACTACAACCTCGCCTTCGTCCCCTCGCCGCCCAAGAACACGAGTGGGCCCGTCGCGGTCTCCATTTGTACGTCTTGCCAGAAGCAATTACAGCCGATCCCGAAAATCTCTCCCTCGAAACCCTGGCCAGCGTCCCTCTATCCCCCGGGTCAACAACATCGCTTTGAACAGTTCCCCCATCTCTTGGGGGAGAGTGAGGCGACGGACCTGATTCGCCAGAGACAGGCCCTTGTCATCAGCTCTTTCTGCTGCCTTGGCCAACAGAGCCGGGAGCCCTGCGTCCAATAAAAATTGCGCTTGATTGGTGTAGCCCGCCACCATTAGACCTACCTCTAGGGCGGCTTCTGCCACCCCGGTCCACTCTACATGGGCAGTAATGTCTTGCAAGCCAGGCAAGATCAGGGGATTGTCGTGGTAGTGGTGGCGGTAGTAACAGGCCAAAGTACCATCGTGACGCTGGGGGTGGTAATACTCCCCTCGGGGATACCCATAATCCACCAGCAAAATCGCGCCTTGGGCTAACCGTTCCCCCATAGACCGTACCCAAGCAGGGGCTGCAAGGGCGAGCTCACTGGTATAACCAGGGGCCAACGATTCCCCCAGGGATGCCAGCCAGGGAGGTACAACTACGGGAGAAGTGATTGCCTGCTCTTGCCAACAAAACCCGTTTTCCTTCCATCCCACACCTAACCAAACTGGTCCCTGCTCGGTCAAGCGGAACCGCTCCACTGGCAGAGCATCTAGGAGTTCATTGGCGACCACCACGCCCCGCCAAGGTGAGGCAGGTAGGTCATCAATCCACCCTACTCGCCCCAGTAAGTGCGGAACTCGCTGTGCTAATGTCATGCGCTGCCGTTCCCGTAGCTCGGCAGATAAATCGAGGATCAAATAACGGTCCGGTAGCCGATCCTGGTCCGCTAAACTGGCTAATAGTTCCGCAGCCAGAACCCCACTACCAGCTCCTACTTCCAGTACTGCCCCCTGCCCTTCCAGGGTTTCCAATAATGGTGCTACCAAACGGGCCAGGCAACGCCCGAATAATGGGGAAATTTCTGGTGCTGTTACAAAATCGCCCCCTAGCTGTTGGTCATTATTCGCGTAATACCCGATCCCCGGAGCGTAGAGAACTTGGCTCATGTATTCGGCGAAAGAAATCCAGCCACCATTTTTTCGGAGTAATTCTTGTATTCGTTCCACGAGTTGTCTGCTTTTCTTGGAGTCCGCCCCTAATGCGTAGTCGCTTACCATCGTGGCTCGCTCCTGCGCATTGCCGAAGAAGCGGTTCGCGTTTCACGG
>CAWUNB010000342.1:0-2195 GCA_963923745.1 uncultured Thiotrichales bacterium | reverse complement strand
TATTTACCCAGCATCAAATTAATCGAGAGCCTTTATCCGTGCGAGAACGGATGTCCAAAGTGCTTGTGGCTTTAGAATCTGGGGGATTCGTAGAATTTACTGCACTGTTTAGTTATGTCGAAGGACGACGAGGAGTGGTGGTAACGTTACTGGCTATCCTGGAGCTGATTCGAGAGCATTTGGTAGAGATTGTCCAGAATGAAGTTTTTGGACCGATTCATATCCGTGCTCCTAGCGATTCTCCAACCATATGGCAACCAATTTAGGACTGTTTTGTGGGCTACCGACTTAGTCAAATTGCTACCCGTACCGGTGACCAAGGGACCACCGGCCTTGCCGATGGTCAACGGTTAGCTAAGGATGCTCCCCGTATTGTAGCTCTGGGAGAAATAGACGAGCTCAATGCCGTGCTGGGATTACTACTTACCCATAATTTACCAAACGATTTAGCAGAAATTCTTGTACTTTGTCAGCATGACCTATTTGATTTAGGGGGAGAACTAGCTATTCCTGGTAGTATGGTTTTACAAGAAGCCCAATTAGCTCGTATTGATAGGGCATTGCTTCGACTTAATGAATTGTTGCCTCCACTGACTGAATTTATCCTTCCAGGGGGGACACCGGCAGCGGCAATTTGCCACATCGCTCGTACCGTTTGCCGACGAGGAGAGCGTTCTTTGGTGACTTTAAATCAACAAACACCAATCAATCCCCAAAGCTTAAATTACCTAAATCGTCTTTCTGATCTGCTGTTCGTGATTGCCCGCATTATTAACCGGGAAGCCGGTCAGTCAGAGGGATTGTGGAATAATCCCACGAGGAGATAATTGTGGGTACCCTGCTACGCATATTATTGCTAATGATTATCCTGGTAATGGGGTTGCCGGTCCTGTTAGTGAATTTACTAGGCTGGGAGTGGCTACGCATTCCTCTCAGTCAAGAGCTAAGTCAACGTTTAGGACGGGAAGTCACTATAAAAGGACCGATTTCTCTGGAAATATCCCGTCAGCCTTCTATTCGTTTTAAAGATTTATCTTTAGCAAATGTTCCTAGTGCCCAAGCTCCAGCATTATTTCAGGTGGAGGAGCTAACAATTCGTTTGAATCCCACTGCGTTGGCTAACGGCCAGTGGCAAATTACCCAAGTGGTCCTCACTCATCCTTATTTGCACTTAGAATATGACTCAGACGGTCAACCTAATTGGCTATTTGAGGGGGATGCTCCAACTTTTCGTTTTTCTGAGATCGGCCAATTGGTTATTCAAGAAGGAACGATTTACTACCGGGATCCGTCCTTGGATACCTTATTAGCGGTTGTAGTTAACATGGGCGAAGAACAGAGCAATCAACCTCTCCGTTGGCAAGGAGGAGGTCGCTACCAGGGGCAAGTGTTACAGGCAACTGGAAAGGCAGGTTCCCCTTTGGAATTAATGCTACCTGACCAGGCTCCTTTCCCTATCACAGCCCATTTTACCCTGGGGGAGACTCAGGGCTCCTGGGCAGGGACCTTGCAGAACCCTCTCTCCCTGGAGGGGGCTCATTTTCAAGGAATGCTTATGGGGACCAACCCAGCCCAATTGTTCCCTATTACCGGCATCTCTCTTCCCAATTTGGGACACTACCGCATTACTGCCCAGGTGACCCACCAGCCCAGTCGTTGGGTATTTGAAGAATTTCATGGTCAATTGGGAAGCAGTGATTGGGCTGGAGCGCTAGAGCTAGACTTGAGGGGCCCCCGTCCCCATCTCAAGGGGCAACTGGCGTCAGCTAAACTTATACCGGCTGATTTCACTGCGGCAGCAGGTAATATTCCTGAATCAGAGAGCCCGGAAGCTGCCACGGACGGCTCTTGGTTATTGGCCATGGATATGGATCTGGACCTACAGGCAGATCAGTTAATTAGTCATCTCCCCTTGGGTGATGTGAAAACCCACTTGCATCTAGAAAACGGTCAGATGACGTTAGTCCCTCTGCGTTTTACCGTGGCTGATGGGCAAGCCGTAGCTGAGCTTAAGGTGGACATCCGAGAGCCTATTGTGCGCAGTACGATACGGGGTAGCCTGCGTCAGCTTGCCCTGGATGCCCTATTGGCGGGGCTGGGCAAAGGTGTCCACCATTCTGGTGGATCGTTAAGTGGCCAGTTAGAACTTCGGGTTAGCGGCGATAGTTGGGACGGTTTACTGGGTTCTTTGGGAG
>CAWUNB010000341.1:0-2210 GCA_963923745.1 uncultured Thiotrichales bacterium | reverse complement strand
TCCTCTCTGGTCTCGTGGGCTCGGAGATGTGTATAAGAGACAGTCCATGGATTGTTACCAATGGAGCGGCACCCGTTGCTTCGGTAACAGCAACCGTGCACCCATCCCAGGAAAATCGCCCATGAGCAAACCCCTGACGCGGTCATTCAGCCTCCCGGCCCAGCGTACCCACTGCGGCCAGTGCTACTTGCATCCCATCTGTTTGCCACCAGGGCCAGATGAGGAAAGCTTTGTTGCCTTGGAAGATGCGGTAAGTTGTCGTATTTCTCTACGCCGCCAAGATACCTTGTTCCGCGCCGGAGACCCCCTGTCAGCTATTTACGCAGTACGCACTGGGACGGTCAAATCAGCAGTAAACACTCAAGTAGGACAAGGTAACGTACTCGGTTTTCACCTGCCTGGTGAATTGTTAGGGCTAGATGCTTTTGCTACAGGTCATCACTGTTGTACTGCTTACGCCTTGGAAGATGCCAGTCTTTGCGTCATTCCTTATCCCCGGCTTGAGGAAGTCGCTAGCCAAATTCCCGGCCTATATCGACGATTGCTGTGCTTAACGAGTCAAGCCCTCAATCAGCGTTTGACCCAAATTCAGTTACTGTCTCGTCCTGCCGAAGCGCGAATTGCTGCTCTATTGCTTGACTTGTCGGAGCGTTACCAGGAGCGGGGCTATTCACCGGTAGAGTTCAACCTCAGCATGACTCGTTATGATATCGGTGATTATCTAGGATTAGCGGTAGAAACAGTCAGTCGAGTATTCCGCCGTTTTCAGGAAGCAGAAGTGGTACGAGTAAAGTACCGCAACATCCGTTTAGTAGATCCGGCGAAACTCCGAGCCATTGCTGGTCAACGCTAACTCCCTATTCCCCAGGGCCTGATCGACGATCGCGACGCCCGAATAACAGCATGTTGGGATCGCGCTCCAGTCCTTCAGTAAAACGGTGAAGGGTACCAGTCAGATCCCGTAGTTCGCTTACCAGGGCGGTGACTTCTGGGAGTGTCTCCTGGCCAAAGCGGCTTAAACTGCGGCGACCTTCCTGTACAGCTGCCGCAGCGCCATCGGCGGTTTTAGCTAGACCTCGTGACGTTTGTTCCACCGCTTCGGTACCCCGCTGCAATGACTCCAACAGCGCCGGTAATTGGTTACTGGCGCGGTGGGCGTTAGCCATAGTTGCGGCTCCATCGGCGATGGCCTGATCCAGGGCATGACGCTGGTGGGCTATGCCGCCGGTGATGGTTTCCAGGTGGGCCAAAGTATCGTGAAGAGCGGTACGGTTGGCTGGGGACAGTACGTCTGCCAGACTAACGGACAGCCCTTCTACTTTGCCCAATACCGTAGTAATGGCAGTATCCAGACGCTCCAATAGGGAGGGAGCGGTTGGTATTTCCGGGGGACGCCCGTGGGGACCTGCCACCAGGGGGGCAGATCCTCGGCTACCTCCCGTTAGCTCGACAAAAGCCAATCCTGTCAAACCCTGAGTTTTGAGAACAGCCACGGTGTCCTGCTTAACCGGGGTGCCCTGTTCTAAGGATAACCGTAGTTCTACTAGCTCGGGATTGTCGGGAACCAGGGCAATGCCCTCTACCCGTCCCACTTCGACCCCCCGATATTTCACCGGTGCATTTACCGTTAAACCGGAAACCGACTCTGCCATATAAGCGAGGTAGGGGTGGTAGACCTGGTTATTGCTTCCCACCGATAGCCACAGGGCCACCGCCACCCCGGCCAATCCCAGCAGCAGTACAAACAAACCCACTATGGCATAGCTCACTTTGTTTTCCATCTAATCCAACCTCGTTTGGGCGGGGCGAGCGGCTCGGGCACGGGGACCAGTGAAATAGGGGCGGATCAGCGGGTGATCACTGTTGGCCAGTTCTGTCATGGGAGCCTGAGCCAACACTCGCCGTTCCCCCAACACCGCTACGCGATCTGTCACCCGCCACAAGGTATCCAGATCATGGGTGACTATCACTACCGTGAGTCCCAACAGGGCTCGCAGTTGCAGTACCAGTTCATCCAAAGCAGCCGCCCCCTGGGGATCCAACCCAGCTGTTGGTTCATCTAAAAACAGCAAATCTGGATCCAGGGCCAGGGCCCGGGCGATAGCCGCCCGTTTCACCATTCCTCCCGATAACTGGCTGGGATATTTAGTGCCGGCTTCCGGGGGAAGTCCCACCAAGGCAATTTTCAGAGCGGCTAACTCGGTCATTAG
>CAWUNB010000340.1:0-2229 GCA_963923745.1 uncultured Thiotrichales bacterium | reverse complement strand
GTAAATGGATATACAGTGGATTAGCAAACGTTTCTTCCATCCGCCGCAAAATCGATCCATCTAAAACATAAGACGGCGATTTATCCACTAACAGCCGGCCCCCTAGCAAACTTTGCAATTCGCCATAAAAGTCTTTTACCGTCATATCAGCGGCTTCCCGCACCGCCATCCATTCCTTGGCCTGATCGGGGGTCAGGTTATTCACTTCCATGACCGCCCGCAGGGTTCCTTCTAACCAAAAAGCATCGCGCCCGGAACAAATCCGTTGGCGCTCACCCAGGGTATTGAAGGGCATTAATTCCAATTCGGGAGGGGCGAATAAGTGGGAATGGCCCCCCAATAGCACCCGCAATAAAGTCGTCCCAGAACGGGGCGGAGCCAATACAAAAACGGCGCGGGGATTTTTCGGCGGCCGAATACAAGCCGGACAAGGAGGCAATGGCGTAATGGCTTGACGCAGGGTCTGCCACTCGGCCTCTTCCATTCGTCTCTGATCGTCCCCCTCCCCCACCGTTCCGCCATAACGGCGCACCGCTTCCGGGTAATGAATGGCCATATAGGCCACCAATTCGGCAATCGTGGGGGCTTCAAACAGGGCAACGACATAGAAAACGCTGCCAATTTGTTCCTGCATCCGATTGGCAAAGATGGCCCCTTTAATGGAATCGCCGCCCAATTCAAAAAAGTTATCTTGGCACCCGACTTGACTGACTTGGAGAACGTCTTGCCACAGACCAGCCAGTAATTGTTCCAGGGGGGTCGTGGCCGGAACAAAGGGCGTTTGCCCAGCCCGTTGCTCCCGATCTGGGGCCGGGAGAGCGCGGGTATCAATTTTGCCGTTGGTGGTGAGGGGCATGACCGCCAGTGGCATCAAGGCCGCCGGGACCATGTAATCCGGCAAGCGCTGGCGCAGGTGATCCCGCAAGCCTGGTAGAGCGGCCTGGGCGTCGATACCGGCTTGGAAAGTGACATAGCCCAGCAATTCTGGGCCACCACTGCCCTCTCCCACCGTGACCACGGCTCCGCTGACGCCGGGGTAGCTGGCCAGTTGGCTTTGAATTTCCCCCAGCTCAATGCGGAATCCCCGGATCTTGACCTGTAGATCCATCCGTCCCAGGTATTCCAATTGGCCGTCGGCCCGTCGGCGCGCTAAATCGCCGCTGCGGTATAACCGTCCTCCAGCGGGTAAACCCATGACCGTCGGATCAATAAAGCGTTCAGCGGTGAGTTCGGGCCGATTCAAATAGCCCTGGGCTACCCCGGCTCCCCCCACCAACATTTCTCCGGCCACGCCAAAGGGCACCGGCTGGCCGTAGCGATCCCGTAGATCCAACGTCAGATCGGGCAACGGTCGACCAATGACGCTTCCACCCCGGGCCAAATCCGCCGCCGTTAGGCGCTGGTAAGTGACATGAACGGTGGTTTCGGTGATGCCGTACATATTCACCAGTTGGGGTTGATCGAAACCGTGGCGTTGGCACCACCCTTCCAAGCTGGCCATCTCCAGAGCTTCACCACCAAAGATCACCCACTTGAGGGCGGTGGGGCGACCGCCGTCGCGGCGGTCGATTTCCATCAGCTGACGGAACGCCGACGGCGTTTGGTTCAGCACCGTTACCTGCTGCTGTTGCAGCAAGTCAAAGAAAGCATCGGGAGACCGGCTAATCCAATAGGGCACCACCACCAGCCGCCCGCCGTACAGCAACGGTCCCCACAGTTCCCACACCGAGAAATCAAAGGCGTAGGAATGGAACAACGTCCACACATCGGATTCAGCAAAACCATAAAGAGCTTCGCTGGACAGGAACAAACGCACCACATTGGCGTGGCTGACGCCGACCCCTTTGGGGCGACCGGTAGAACCGGAGGTGTAGATAACGTAGGCGGTGCTGTCGCGGTCCAAATCAAGGGCCAAGTTGGTCACGGCCCAGGTAGCCAGGGCCGGATCGGCCACGTCTAAACGCTGGGCCACTGAAGCCGGTACCCGCTCCGCCGAGGGGCCATCGGTAATGACCACCTCTAGGCCGGCATCCTCAGCCATGAAGGCCAGGCGATCCGGCGGATAGGCCGGATCCAGGGGCACATAGGCCGCTCCGCTCTTCAAAATAGCCAACAGGGCGGCCACCAATTCTGCCGAACGGGCCATACACACGCCCACCCGTTGGCCCGGTTGCACTCCCCGTTGTACCAGGCCATGGGCCAACTGATTGGCCCGTTGATTGAGTTCCT
>CAWUNB010000339.1:0-2231 GCA_963923745.1 uncultured Thiotrichales bacterium | reverse complement strand
AATCACAGCCAATCCTTCGCCGTTCTCTACTTCAGCGGCTAGCTGTTTCTTGGCGTTGTTTATGGCGTCCATCAGGGTGGTATCACCAATCTTGACCTCACTAAGGTTAAGTTGGCTATCCCCACAGGGGCGAGCTGAAGTTCCTGCGCTGTAGCATTGCACGGAAATTCTAAAGCTGTTGATGATTGATTTCTGCTCCGAATTGGTAGAAACGCCGCCCGAAACTCCGGCAAGCTCACTCATGCCAATTTTCAAAGCCGTCTCGACAGACTTGGTGTTCGATGACACAAGGCCCCTCTGCTCGGCTCTGAATATCAGGTAAAGAGACGCACCGGTATCTAGCGAGCGGGTGAACTCATCCCCACATTGCGCCCTGAAAGACTTAGGGTCTTGTTGCAGTAGTAACGCAGACGACTCGCTCAGTGCTGGACTAGAGCCGTAGATTGCAAGCCTGTCTCTTACGTACTTGAAGCTAACCAGGGCTACCAACGAAGCTTTGGTCATGTCCGTTTCGCGTAAAATCTCGCCTTTGATGGAGGGCGTGATTTTCACACCATGAATCAGCCCCGAAACGTCTGCGTTGTATTGCAGCCCCAATTTTTCAGTAAGTTCCTGAGTCGACACTACCAAGTCGACTGTCGAAGTAGACGTGCGCATCGGATAGCTACGAACCTGGAGATGATTAGGGTCCAGGCAGGACTCTTTACGTTGACCAGACAGGAGATCATATCCGTCGGTTAGCCAAAAAACGTGATTTGCGTCGACAGGGACGGGCAAGGAATTGGTCGGTGCGTCTGCAGATACTCTGATGGTCGGGTCGGTGGAGTGATCATTAGATACGGACGAGCTAACACTGCCATCCCCTGACGCTATGCTAGTGGCGAGTGACATTGATGTACTGGTCGTGCCGGAAGCCTCTGGCGCTGCAGTTGGTACCTCTGGACTGGCGACGGCGGCCGATTCGTGGCTACTGAGTACCTCGGAAGCTTCCGGTACCAAAAGATTATCTTCTGTCGGGGTGCCCAGGTTGGAACGATTGCTCGTGGGGCCGCATGCTGCCAAGCAGGCGCATATAATTGCGGCTTGGGCTAGTAATGTCGAAAGCTTAGGATCGACTGGCGAACGCATGCGTTTTTTCCCAATATCCGGCGGTTGAATACCGCCTGTGAAAACGAGTATCTGTAGGGCTAAGCACGTATCGGCCCTGTGGCTAACATGAGGCTGGCCACTAGGTCAATAAAATAATGTTTAGATATAACGCCACAAGCTTCCGCCTACAGCGTCAAAAAATCAGTATCTTCAATTTGTTGGGGGAATCGTCGTTAAGGCGTCCAACTGACAATTAGCAGCTGGGCCCACCGGGTTTGGTCACGGTGCAGATCGATGAATCGCTGTAATTTGCGTCATTTTTTGAGCACCACAGGTCGCCACACTTCCAGTTGCAGCCGTACCCCCAGCCATCATTTGCGGTACAGTCTGGGTAAACCTGCGACTGTCTGGAGTAAGAAAATTTGGGGCCACCGCTTCCGTCTTGGTTGTTCGTGAGGAACCCTTTGATGACACTCCCTATAACACCTCCAACAAAACTGCCTGCTAATTGGGCTATGGAAGTGCGTCGTTCGGGCTGTGGTTGCGGAGAGGGTGAGTTGCTGCTAGCTGCAGGCGGGGCCTCAACGATTTGCCATGGCAAGGCTACGTCGAAATCATAGGCATTCCGAGCTACCGAATTACAAACGGTAGTGGCGTTTTGCTCCAGCATCAGACAGCGGTCATAATCTCTCAGCAATAAGGCTAGAGTTCCGGTTCCAGCAGTACTAGGCGTCCAGATCACATTAAGCTGGGTAAACATAGCTGCCCCATTCAGCTGGGGGCTGGTTTGAGCGCCGTTAGGCAGATTATTGATCAGGACAGCAACCCTTCTATCACTGCCCTGAATCCCTGGAGCAAGTTGGACCGTATTCAAGGAGTTGAGGTCTCTGCCGAGAATAATCCAGGACACTGGCTGTCCTACCACACCTACCAATTGACTGTTTGCTGTAAACGAGATCGCATCCATACGTGCCGTTGGGCAATCTTGGGGGGACTTACAATTGGCATAGGTTTCCTTGGGAGGTGGGGGAGCCGCCGGGGTGGTTGCGGTAGCGCCAGAAAATGCCTGCCCACCTTTTGCTGGTGCTGGGAAAGATGATTTTTCATTTTTGCAGCTTGTTTCACCCAGCTGGAAAATAGAC
>CAWUNB010000338.1:0-2232 GCA_963923745.1 uncultured Thiotrichales bacterium | reverse complement strand
CACAAGGAGTATCGTCGGCAGCGTCAGATGTGTATAAGAGACAGTCCCAAATCTGAGCCCAGATTACCCAGCTTTTTGGTACCAAATAGCAGCACGATAATTACCAAAATCATCAATAATTCACTAAAACCGATGCCAGAAACGCCCATGGATTTCACCTCAATAAGTTAATACTGGTTGGTAAGTAATAAACACGCCATCTCTTAACGACGCCAAAACTCGGCAAGGAATAACAGCAGGAAAGGAAACACTTCAAGACGGCCCACCAACATACTGGCCGTTAGTAGCCATTTGGCAGAATCGTTAATCTCACCAAAATTCGCCGCCGTAGCCCCGAGTCCGACCCCCATGTTGTTAATGCAACCTGCCACTGATCCGAAGGATGTTACCAAGTCCAATCCAGTGGCCACCAGCGCGACAGAAAACAGGCAATAGACCAGGATATAGAAGAAGTAAAATCCCCATACCGCACTGACGACTCGCTCTTCCACCAAGCGGGGACCCAACTTTATAGCAACCCGAGCGCTAGGATGGATGAGGAGCATTATCTCCCGCATACTTAACTTATAGAGTAGTAAAAAGCGGATAGATTTTATGGCTCCCCCAGTGGAACCAGCACAACCTCCAAAGAAACTGCCCAGCATCAAGATTAGGGGTAAGAGGGTAGGCCAACTATCCGGGTAACCGGTGGTCACTAAACCGTTGTCCGCAATAATAGACGGGGCTTGGAAAAAAGCGTGGTAAGCCGACTCCCATAAGGGAAAAGTACCATTGCTGTATAACATAATAAAAGTCAGTAAAATCAATACTCCCATTACCCATAAGTAAAGACGCAGCTCAGGATCTCCCCAGTAGACTTTCAAGCTCCGATAACGCCATGCCAGAAAATGCAGGGCGAAATTCATCCCTGCCAGTAGGGTAAAAACGCCAGCAACTATCTCGATGGCTGCGCTATGGTAGTAACCCAGGCTGGCATCATGGGTAGAGAATCCCCCTAGAGCCAGGGTAGAGAAGGCGTGACAGGTTGCATCAAACCAATCCATACCCGCCAACCAGAAGGCTAAAGCACAAGCAGCATTAAGGCCGGCAAATACATACCACAGTTTTTTAGCAGTCTCCGTGATGCGGGGTGTGAGCTTTTCATCCTTCATAGGGCCTGGAGTTTCTGCCCGATAGAGCTGCATCCCTCCAATTCCTAACATAGGCAAGAGGGCTACAGCCAACACCACGATGCCCATACCCCCCATGAAACACAGCTGAGCCCGATAGTAATTGATGGCATGGGGCAGGGAATCAATGCCGACGAGAACGGTGGCACCCGTGGTGGTCAACCCAGATACCGACTCAAATACCGCATCCACAAAGCGCATGTGGGGGCAATCGGAAAATACGAGGGGGAGAGCGCCGAGAATTCCTAGCAGTACCCAGAACAGGGTGACAATTAGTAACCCATCTCGATGGCGCAATTCCGGCAGACGATGGCGTACTGGTAACCAACACAGCAAACCTAGTCCCAACATAATGGCAAAGGCCCAGGCAAAGGGAAGCACTTCCCCGTCTTCGTACCACCATCCCACAGCCATGGGGGGCAACATGAACAGGCTGAACATCATGTTCAGCACACCGAACAGGAAAACAATAGCGGAATAGTGCATAGCCCAGGCACTGCGTTAAGTGGGGTTGCTTTTCAGGCGGGTGTATTCACCGGCGGTAAATCAACCACAGCCCCATGGCCACCATGGGTAAAGACAGTATCTGCCCCATAGTTAACCAATCCCAAGCCAGATAGCCGATCTGGGGATCGGGCTGGCGGACCCATTCCACCAGAAAACGGAATAGGCCATAAAACAACAGAAACATCCCAGAAACAGCTCGAGGTGGACGAGGTCGGCTAGAGTAAAACCACAGGATGAGAAACAGGGCGACCCCCTCCAGACTGGCTTGGTACAACTGGGAGGGGTGACGAGGTAGGGGGCCACCATGGGGAAATACCATTCCCCATGGCAATTCAGTGGGACGACCAAATAGCTCGCCGTTGATAAAGTTGCCAACGCGACCAGCTCCCAGGCCGATGGGTACTAGGGGGGCAACAAAATCGGTAAGACGGAAAAAACCAATACGATGAACTCGTTGAAACCATCCCATAACCAGAAGAACTCCCAGCAGTCCGCCATGGAAGGACATGCCCTGTCTCTTATACACATCTCCGAGCCCACGAGACCAGAGAGGATC
>CAWUNB010000337.1:0-2234 GCA_963923745.1 uncultured Thiotrichales bacterium | reverse complement strand
TCGGCAGCGTCAGATGTGTATAAGAGACAGGTGGATAACAGCGCAGCGAGCCCTACTCCAGCCCCCGCTGTGAGAATGATGCTAGCCAGATCGAACATACCTCGTGACTCCCGTAGAAATCCGCCCTGGGGGCGTCTTGGTTACTTGCTGGGGGGGGCAGGGGCTAATTCTTCCCGTGCTGGGTATAACAAGGGGTAGGGAGGAGGAGTGAAAAGGGTGTCGAACAACCAGCGGCCACCGTAGTAACTCACCGCTGCTGCCGCACTAATACCACAGGTGAACAAGGCACTGATCGTGGCGGTAGTTGTAGCCGGGACAACAGTGGATGTGGTGGCGGAAACCACCATGACAGTGGGGCCTGCCATAAGCATGGTTAAACCAACAACAGCGCCACCAGTAAGGCAAGCGGTACCCGTACCCTCCAGCACTTTTTGCGAAGTGAGGTCACTGTAAGCCTGGGCAGGTGTTGCAATGGCTCCTAGGAGAGCCGTAGTTAATAACAAGGGACGAATCATTGGACAAGTCTCCAAAGGGGGTAAAAGTAACGCAACAAGCTAGTTGACGGTAACCCCATTCCAAGGGCATGTATTTAGTCAGTAAAACCTATCAGGCTCAATTTTTTAGAGAATTTTCACCGGTATGGTAGGCATGAAGCCAATGTAGCAACTCTTCCAGGGGCATAGCTTTGGCTATCAACCAACCTTGAACCTGATTACACCCCAATCGCCTGACAAGATCTAACTGTTCCTGGGTTTCTACGCCCTCTGCTACTGTGGATAAGCCCAATTTACGGGCGATATCCACACTGGACGCCAAAATAGCTCGGGCAGCGGGTCGTTCTGGAGCGCTTTGAACAAAACGACGATCTAGTTTCAATTCATTAAAAGGGATGCGTTGTAACTGTTCCATGGAAGAGTAGCCAGTACCAAAGTCATCAATGGACAATTGGAATCCCTTGAGGCGAAGACGGGTGAGAATGTCAAGGGAAGTAGCAGGATCACCGATTAGGCCCGTCTCAGTGATTTCTAACGTCAGCTGTTCACATTGAAAACCTGCTGCATGGGTTGTCAGTTCTAAACGCTCGGGGAGTTCCAAATCTGATAGCCAAGTTGCCGATAAATTGACTGCTACGTTCAGGGGAAAGCCCGCCCGAGCTAATCGGATTCCTCCAAGGAGAGCCTTACTGACAGTAAATTCCGACAGAGGACCGATAAGGTCAGTTGCTTCTTCTGCAACGCGGATAAAATGGTCCGGAGCAATAAACCAACCCTGATGTCGCCAGCGAGCCAACGCTTCCACTCCTACGACCTCCATGGTCATAGTGTCTACTTTTGGTTGGAAATGAACGGTAAATTCGTTGTGGGCTAAGCCTTCTGATATATCTCGTGAATGAATTTCCCGAACACTCCAATGGGGGGAGGCTACTTGTTTAGTAGAAGTACGGGTTAATAGCGCTGCTAATTTAGTCTGGGTCATGGGTTTAGTTAAGGTTCCCCGCAGGTTTAATCCCTTGGCCCGAACCAATTCGGCAGCTGTTTCCAACAGTCGCTCGTCCACTCCACTGCATAACGCCAAATCACCCTTGTATTGGCTATGGGCTAAACGCCGCACTAGTTCAATACCGTCCATTTCTGGCATGTGCAGATCGATAATAAGCAGATCAAAGTGATTCTTGTCCTGAGCAATTTGTTCTAGGGCATTATTGCCTCCATTAGCAATTTGTACTCCCTGGATTCCAAGGGCCTTTAGCAGCAGGTCAGCCTGATGACGTGCTACTGGATCATCATCCACTAGCAGTATCCGTTGTGTTGGTAAGGAAGATGAAATAGGAGGAAGGGTTGGAGTCTGGACGGCGGTTAAACCGGGAAGGGGAGCCATTAAATCCGTTGCCGCTGTTTCTACGTCACCCAGTGCCTGTTCTAATTCCAGGTACAACGGGCGAACACGATCCCACCATCCTTGATGGGCTGCTTCCTCTAAGCGCTCGGCTAGGTTAGCAAAGTGCTGAGCCCCTACCATGCGGGCAGAGGATTTGAGTTTTTGCATTAGCTGGGCAATGCCGTAACCATCTCCTCTTGCCAGCAGTGGGCGGCCTGTAGGCAGATCAGCCCGCACCACGGAAGTAAACAGATCGATAAATTCTCGCCATTGATCAAGGGGAAGCAAACCTATCGTCCGTTGCAGATAATCCATATCCCTGTCTCTTATACACATCTCCGAGCCCACGAGACCAG
>CAWUNB010000336.1:0-2236 GCA_963923745.1 uncultured Thiotrichales bacterium | reverse complement strand
GTCGGCAGCGTCAGATGTGTATAAGAGACAGGTCCTGGGGGGGCATACTGTTGTTTTTCACGTAAATTCCCTCATTAAAATCCGACAGGTTCGCTGATGAATTAGCTCAACTGGTTGTAAGCCGCCCTAGCTCGGGCTCCTACCCTCAATCCTTGAATTTTGCCAGCTAACACCTGGCGTCTCTCCGTGGCAAGAACCATCACCTGTCGATCAAGCTCCAGCACAGTGCGAATGAGGGCTGATAAGGTATCTCGATTTTCTTCGTTTCCAGGGCTGACCAACCCGCCCGGAGTGGTTAGACGCTCCAACAAGGAACACCGCTCCTGCTCCAAAGACACCAGCCCTTCCCAATCCTGCTCCTGGGCCGATCGCAACATGGCTTCTGTCAAAGTCACTAGCTCATACCAATCGTCACCGTAAGGTTCCAAGATATCGTCCAAGACTAAATCTACGGAGAGTTAAACTACACGTTAAGAAGATCCCATCCCTACCTCTGGAGCAATACCGTCCCACCCTTCCTTTATTTCCGATAATAATCGATGGACTTCGTCCAGAATATCAGGGGAGTTGCGGATATTGGCCTCTACGAGCTGCCGAGCCATGTAGTCGTAGAGAGCAGCCAGATTCTCGGCGATCTCTCCACCGGCTTCCAAATTAAGGGAGGCCTCTAAACCATCAACAATAATGGCAAGGGCCCTAGAAATTTGGCTGCACTTCTCAGGAATCTGTTGACGCACCATGTGACCCTTGGCCTTGGTAACACTCTCTAACGCTCCTTCGTAGAGCATTTGGATAAGCCGGTGGGGTGATGCGCTACTTGCTTCGCTCTGGGTGCCCACTTGGGTGTATTGACGCAGTGCTGCACGGCTGTTGTAGGTCATTTCTCCTGTCTCCCGCCAAAAATAAGGCCAATTTGTTAACCACTGCTCGTACCAGACAGCGCTGACAGCTGCTGAGTTAAGAAAGTACCAGTACTCTTCATACTGGTTATCAGCGAATCCAAGTTAGTGAATTGGGTGCGATAACGAGTGTCAGCAGCATCCAATTTAGCTTGCAGCGCAGTACGTTCTTTCGTTAACTGAGTTATCCCTGTGTTTATTCCATTGGTTCCCGCCGTGATCAAACCCTTACTACCAAGTAAACCGGTGGTAAAATTATAGAGCTGGTCAGCCACTCCTCGAGAAAAAGTCATCGTCCCTCGATTTCCCAACGCGCCACCGGTGACCAGTATACGCAACCCTGCAGCATCTCCCGTGCCACTAAGCATTTGACCCGCACCCGTTGCGGCAACTCCCCCGATGGTTCCCTGTACTGCGTCTTCCCCCGGAGTACCGGTACCAACTGCCAGACCCAGTACTTCGTTCGCTGTGGTGACCTCTACAGTGGAAGTGCTCCCTTGACGACTGGACTGAATATTTAACTTGCCATTTTCGTAATTCACTGTCACTGCGGATCCTGCAGCCTTAAACACAGAATCCGCATTGATGCGAGTCTGCAATTCAGTGGCCAAATCAGCGCCGCTGTCGTAGCTTTTCTCTGTAAGAGCGATAGTGCCAGACTGTACGCCATCGATTTTAAGGGCGAATGAATTGTTACTCGAATCAATAGTGGGAAGATCTGTTAATCCATTACCTGTATAGCTACCAGAACTTCCGAGGCTGGTGACTGTTACTCCGTAAGTACCAATTTTAGCAGTGCTGGAAGCACCAATGTAACTCACCAGAGGATCAGTAGACTTTCCACGTGGAGTAAACAGGGCTGCAACACCCGGCAAATCCGTATCCAATGCTGTTTGTAATTTAGAACTATCTAAAGACAGCGTTCCATCCTTCTGGGTTTTAACACCTATATTTACTAAGCTCTGGTAATTACCTGTTAGTCCAGTAACAGGTTCAGAGATCATGCTCCGTAGCTGACTAGATACGTTACGTAAAGTAGCATCACCAAATAGAGCGCCTGTTTCTTTTGTAGTGCTATCGTACTTACTTAAATCTGATAACGTTTTTTGCAGCGTGTTAAAAGCTTCCACAAAAGAATTAACTTGTTTGGCAACACCATCTTTATCGGTAGAGACACTTAATTTTATAGAAGACCCTGCAGCCGATTCTGATAGCAGACTGAGGGTAACACCAGGAATAGCTTCGGCAACCGTATTACTGGCACGACTCATCGCAATACCGTCTACTTCAAACTTGGCATCCCGCCCTTCTTGAGTCTGCTCCAAATTTTTACCAGT
>CAWUNB010000335.1:0-2237 GCA_963923745.1 uncultured Thiotrichales bacterium | reverse complement strand
CGTCCCTACACCTCAGATGACATCGTTGGCGTACAACTGGGGGGAGCAGTCAAAAACGTATTAGCCATCGCAGCGGGTATTGCTGATGGTCTGGGATTTGGGGCCAACGCCCGGGCAGCCCTTATCACTCGGGGATTGGCAGAAATTATGCGCCTAGGGGACGCTTTGGGTGGACGACGAGAAACTTTTATGGGATTAGCCGGGTTAGGAGATTTGGTCTTGACCTGTACCGATGACCTGTCCCGTAACCGTCGCTTTGGGTTATTGCTGGGAAAAGGACACACGGTAGAAGAAGGGCTCGCTGCGGTAGGTCAAGTAGTGGAAGGGCTTACCACCGTTCGAGAAGTCGTCGCGTTGGCTGGGCGGCTGAAGGTAGAGATGCCCATCACCCATCAAGTTAATCGGGTGCTGTGGGAAGGATTGCCTCCCCGGGAAGCAGTACAGGGCCTACTGGCCCGGGCGCTACGGGCAGAGGTGGTTTGAAACAGCTAGGGTGGTGGGTCGTCATGCCAAAATTCCCCTTCTAGGGTGCGCGATTGACTAGTTTCTGGGGATGGTGCGGCAGTGATGTTGTGCAGTAAATCGCTCCGCAGTATTCGCTTCACCAAAAAACGACGTACTGGTGGGATTAGCCCAATCAAGGCCACCATATCACTGAAAAAACCAGGGCTGATTAGCAAAACAGCACAGATTAACAGCACCACCCCTTCCAGCAGTGCGGTAGTGGGCAATTCACGGCGAGCTAGACTGGCTCGTACTGCAGCCAAAGTAGCAAGGCTCTGACTTTGCAGTAGGGACACCCCAAGGGTGGCCGCCAGCATCAGCAAGCTGAGGGTGGGCAGTGCACCAATCTGCCCTCCTACCCAGATCAACAGCGAAATCTCTAGGGTGGGAACTAGCAGTACCATGGTAAACAAGGCAAGACGCAGGGAGATCATGTTGAGCAACGGTTTTGAATTAACGGGGGTGATGGGTATGGAACAATTCCGAGGGACCACCATACTTTCGGTTCGCCGAGGCGGCAAGGTGGTTATCGGGGGGGATGGTCAGGTTTCCCTGGGGGGAACGGTGATCAAGGGCAACGCTCGCAAAGTACGCCGGGTTTACCATGACCGGGTGCTCGCAGGGTTTGCTGGAGGCACAGCAGATGCCCTCACCCTATTTGAACGCTTTGAAGGCAAGCTAGAAAAACACCAAGGCAATTTGTCTCGAGCTGCGGTGGAGCTGGCGAAGGACTGGCGAGCGGATCGGGCATTGCGGCGGCTGGAAGCATTGATGTTAGTAGCTGATCTAAACGTTTCTTTGATGATTTCGGGCAATGGCGATGTCCTGGAACCAGAACAAGGGTTAATGGCCATTGGTTCTGGCGGGTCTTATGCCCAGGCTGCCGCTCGGGCGTTGTTGGAAAATACTGAGCTAGAAGCCCGTGCCATTGTCGAGCGTTCCCTTCACATCGCTGCTGACATCTGTATCTACACTAATCACACCCTGACCCTAGAAGAGCTCACTGCTCCCTGAGGTCACAGTTTCCCAGGCCCGGAGTTGCCCTGTTATGTCCGAGTTGACCCCTCAGCAAATTGTTGCCGAGCTGGATAAGCACATTATCGGTCAGGCCCCTGCCAAGCGAGCAGTAGCCATTGCCCTACGTAACCGCTGGCGACGTAGCCAAGTACTCGGCGAATTGCGTAGCGAAATTACTCCCAAGAATATCCTGATGATTGGTCCCACCGGCGTGGGCAAAACAGAGATTGCCCGTCGTTTAGCTCGGCTGGCTAATGCACCTTTTATCAAAGTGGAAGCGACTAAATTCACTGAAGTGGGTTATGTCGGGCGGGATGTGGAATCCATCATCCGGGATTTAGTGGATGTGGCTATTAAGATGATTCGGGAGCAAGAAACGAGCAAAGTCCAGGATCGAGCCAGGGCAGCTGCCGAAGATCGGTTGCTAGACATTCTTCTGCCTCAACCCCGCCATAACGGCGGTTTTCTGGCTGGAGAAGTTGAAGATGTGCCTGAAGATTCTGCCGCCCGCGCCATGCTTCGACGCAAGTTACAAGCGGGGGATTTAGCTGGCCGAGAAGTGGATGTAGAACTGGCGGCGGCCCCAGTAGGGGTAGAAATCATGGCTCCCCCTGGTATGGAAGAATTGACTAACCAGCTCCAGTCCATGTTCCAAAATTTGGGAAATGGCCGTACCCGTACCCGGCGTCTGACAGTGGCCACGGCTATGAAGTTGT
>CAWUNB010000334.1:0-2240 GCA_963923745.1 uncultured Thiotrichales bacterium | reverse complement strand
ATCCTCTCTGGTCTCGTGGGCTCGGAGATGTGTATAAGAGACAGGGGTTCGGTGCGGGTATTGGTGAGTTGCGATGTCAGTGAGCAACTATTATTAATCAGCATTCTCGATAGCGGTATTGGAATGGATGCCCAACAACAAGAACGGCTATTCCAACCGTTTGTTCAAGGCGATAATTCCATTACCCGCCGCCACGGCGGCACTGGTTTGGGATTAGCGCTATCGCGCCAATTAGCCCGTGGCTTGGGCGGAGATTTACAAGTAGACAGCAGTGAAGGGGCTGGGAGTTTATTTACGGTGCACATTCCCACCGGCCCTCTGGATCCCAATGAATTAGTAACCGATCTAGGAGTTTGGAATACCAACCCCATCATCACTCCCCGCCCATCTATTCCTACACCACCCCGTTTAACCGGTCGAGTGCTGCTGGCGGAAGATAATCCCTATAACCAGCAACTCTTAGGACAACGCCTAACCCGCCTAGGTTTGGAAGTGGTTATTGTCGGCGATGGAGAAGTAGCAGTAGCTAAAGCTATGGAAGAAGATTTTGATCTGATTTTGATGGATATGCAGATGCCCATTATGGATGGTCTGGAAGCGACTCGCCTACTACGACAAGCGTTATGCCCGACCCCTATTGTTGCGCTAACGGCTCATAGTCTAAAAAGTTATCTGGATCAAACCAAAGCAGCAGGCTGTGATGACTTTTTAACGAAACCGGTCGATTGGTCGGCTTTTTATCGAGTACTTATGACCTATTTACCCGCAGCGGAGGAGCGAGAAAGTGCACCGCAATCGCAGCCAACGGAAGATAAATCTCTCGAAGTCTTGGCTGAACGATTCCACCATAGCTTGCCCGATACCGTAAAAGAAATGCGCCAGGCCCTGGAAGCCGGAGAATTAGAACGAATAGCCGGTTTAGCTCATCAATTAAAAGGCGTAGCCGGAGGATTGGGTTATCCGGCGCTAGGAGAAACAGCCCGTATTTTAGAAGCAGCTGCCCACAATGAGGCCAGAGCGGCAGTTGAGAATATCCTGGAAGAGTTGTACCGTTCGGTGGACAATTCTAAGACGAATAATAGCTAATACAATGGAGTACACTATAAATGCCCTGTTCTGATATTCACCCATTACAACATTTGTTTGAAAATAATCGCGATTGGGCAGAAAACATTAAACGTCAGGATCCAGAATTTTTCCTAAAATTGGCCAGCCAACAAACTCCTGAATACTTATGGATTGGTTGTGCCGATAGCAGAGTACCTGCTAATGAATTATTAGGATTGTTACCAGGAGATGTATTTGTTCATCGTAATGTTGCCAATATTGTTACCCATACTGATCTCAATTGTTTAACTGTACTACAATATGCTGCCGAAGTATTAAAAGTTAAACATATTATTGTTTGTGGTCATTATGGTTGCAGTGGAGTACGAGCTGCAATGGAACAAGCTGATCATGGGCTAGCTGATAACTGGCTACGCAATATTAAAGATATCTATTATCGCTATGAAGATAAAATGACTGATTTGTCTACGCTACAACAGCGTTATGATTTGTTATGCGAATTAAACGTGCTTACTCAAATGGCTAATGTTTGTCATACCACTATTATCCAAAATGCTTGGCACCGTGGGCAGGAATTAACTGTGCATGGTTGGATTTACGATATACGGGATGGGTTATTACGGGATTTAGGAGTTACTTTTAATCAATTGAGCCAGATACCACCAGCCTATCGGGTATGAAGGCATAGTTCCTATCGATGGTCCAGCAATATGGAGCAAAGCGAGTCTCTCTGGCCCAAGCCCCTGAGGTATATGGTGTTTTAGAGGAACTTGCTCGCCGAGCTGCTTTACCCGCTGTCCCTCAGCTGTATCATCTTGCTAATTCATCCATGAACGCTTTTGTGATGGGTAGACGTCGCCGGGCGACGGTGGTGGTGACAGACGGTCTTATGGTGGGAATGACTTTGGCTGAATCAGCGGCGGTGTTAGCCCACGAAATCAGTCACATTAGCCGAAATGACATGGGACTTATGGGGCTAGTCGATACTCTCAGTCGAGTGGCAGCGGTTTCTACCCTAGTCGCCTGGGTACTGTTACTCATCAACGGTGTACTGACTTTAGCAGGGCCTCCTCCTTGGTCTTGGTCGGCTCTTTTGACCCTACTTATTTTCCCCGGTTTAGTGGTCTTGCTCCAGTTGGCTCTAGCCCGCTATTGGGACTGTCTCTTATACA
>CAWUNB010000333.1:0-2242 GCA_963923745.1 uncultured Thiotrichales bacterium | reverse complement strand
GCGTGTCCCGACCGGTTACTTCCCGAATCGCTTGTTGTACTGCCGTCACCAGAGCCCCGCTGGTGGTTAGAAATGGCTGACCGGAAACGTTCCAGGCTAACTGATAGTTCAGTCCGTGGCGGTCCAAAATGGCTATTACTCGCTGCTGGAGTTCTGCCACAGTCACTGCTGTGGAAAAACGAAAATTGAACAGTGCTTGCAGTTCTCCAGGGATAACGTTAACAGCCCCTGTCCCAGAATGGATGTTGGATACTTGGAAGGTGGTGGGGGGAAAATACTGGTTCCCTTCATCCCAAACAGTGTTTGCTAATTCCGCCAGGGCGGGAGCAAAGCTGTGAATGGGGTTTACCCCAAGATGGGGATAGGCGACATGGCCCTGGACGCCCCGCAGGGTGAGGGTCCCATTAAGAGAACCCCGCCTTCCGTTTTTTACGCAGTCTGCTAAATATTGTTCACTGGAAGGTTCCCCCACCAGGCACCAGTCCATCACTTCTCTCCGTGCTTGAAGGTGTTCCACTACGCGCACAGTGCCATCCACTGCTGGACCTTCCTCATCGGAAGTCAGTAGGAAAGCGATGGATCCTGAATGATGGGGGTAAGTCGTTACAAAAGCTTCTACCGCTGTGACCATGGCAGCCAAACTGCCCTTCATATCTGCAGCCCCCCGTCCCCACAGGGAACCGTCCCGGAGGGTAGGAGTAAAGGGGGGAGATGACCAGTTTGGCCCAGAGGGCACTACATCGGTGTGCCCAGCTAATACCAGTAGGGGGCGTTGTTGACCCCGTCGGGCCCAGAGGTTGGTAACTTCAGCGAAGGGAAGGAACTCCGTCTGAAAACCCAGGGGACGAAGACGTTCCCCGATCAGGGCCTGACAACCTTCATCCTTCGGCGTTACGGAAGGACGGGCGACGAGTTCCATGGCGAGGTCAAGAGTGGCGGACACGGCAGCGCTCCAGAAAGGGTGGAAAACAACTTACCGCCAGAGTCTATACCTAGCTACTTACATCAACACGACGTCAAACTGTTCCTGGGTATACAGCGACTCCACTTGAAGCTTCACCGGTTTACCAATAAACGCTTCCAATTCCGCCAAGCTAGTAGACTCCTCGTCCAACAGCAAATCTACCACTTCTTGAGAAGCCAGAATCAGAAATTGCTCCGGACCAAATTGACGCGCTTCCCGAATAATTTCCCGAAAAATTTCATACACCATGGTCTCAGCCGTTTTGATGGACCCTCGCCCATGGCAAGTAGGGCAGGGTTCGCACAATACATGGGCCAAGCTCTCCCGGGTACGCTTGCGAGTCATCTCTACCAATCCCAGGGATGACACCTCACTGATATGGCTCTTAGCATGATCCCGATCCAGTAATTTTTCTAGAGTCCGCAATACCTGACGTTTATGTTCTTCCTCGGCCATGTCAATAAAATCGATAATAATGATGCCACCGAGGTTACGCAGTCGCAGTTGTCGGGCAATGGTTTGAGCAGCTTCCAGGTTGGTCTTAAAAATAGTCTCTTCCAGGTTACGGTGACCAACAAAAGCCCCAGTATTAACGTCAATGGTAGTCATGGCTTCAGTTTGGTCGATCACCAAATGACCACCAGATTTCAGGGGAACCTTACGATCTAACGCTCGCTGAATTTCATCCTCAATACCATAAAGATCGAAAATGGGCCGTTCTCCTTGGTAGTGTTCAATCCGTTCCACCACTTCCGGTACAAACTCTCCAGCAAAATTTAACGCCCGCTGATAGGTTTCTCGGGAATCCATGCGTACTTTTTCTACATCCACTCCTACCAAATCCCGCAAACAGCGCATTACTAACGGCAAATCCTCGTATAGCACATCGCCGGTTGTTTCACCGCGACTCCGCTCGCCGATAGCAGTCCAGAGGCGGTAGAGAAAATCCATATCCCCCTGAAGTGCTTGTTCAGTCACTCCTTCGGCAGCAGTCCTAACAATGAATCCGCCCTCTGGGGTCATTTTGGCGCGAATCGCTTCCCGCAGCCGAAGCCGTTCTCCTTCATCTTCTATCCGCTGGGAAACGCCCACATAGTCCATGCCGGGCATGAGAACCAAATAACGGGAAGGGATAGAAACATGGGTAGTGAGACGAGCCCCTTTAGAACCTAGGGGATCTTTAACCACTTGGACGACGATTTGCTGACCTTCGCAACACAGAGCCGTAATGTCTTCGTGAACCCGGCGCGGTTCCCCGCTAGGCATGTCCTCTTTGTG
>CAWUNB010000332.1:0-2248 GCA_963923745.1 uncultured Thiotrichales bacterium | reverse complement strand
AGATGTGTATAAGAGACAGCGGGAAAGAAGCCTATCTTGGTTATCAATGGAATCGAGGGGGAGAAACTAGCATTGATAGCATTCCACAGAACGATCCTTTTCAGTATGAGAAAGCTATGATTGGTTTTATCTATCCAGTTTCAGCCAGTAGTTTTTTTAATTTCCGTTTTGGTCAAGATCGAAATATGCAGAGTGGTTTTGCAATGGAGCGGGAAATTACTGTCCGCTGGCTTTCCGTTTTCTGAGAATATATCTATTATTGATTGGCTATCATCAGTCCAGGGGCATGGCCCCTGGCTATTGTACGGTTGTTAATTTAATGCGTTGGTGGTACGAACCCTTGGGGAGGAGTTGAATTGCCTGCAAAAAGAAATTTTTCCATTTCTTGCTCTAAAAATGCCCGAGCTCTGGGATCAATAGCACTTAAACGGTATTCATTAATTAACATAGTCTGCTGGCGTAACCACAATTGCCAAGCTTCAGCAGAAATATTTAAATAGACCCGTTTTCCCATTTCCCCTGGATAAGGGGGATATTTTAGCCCTTCGGCTTCCTTTCCGAGTTTCGCACATTTTACCAATCGAGTCATACCGTTAATCTCCTAGGTAATTAATAATTTGTCCCAGCAGGTGAGTTACCGGTGTTGCCATTCCCCCTGGTGGGGTGTCGGTCAGTTTATACCAGACAGCGTCCTTTCCTTCCAAAACACTTGTAGCATTACCCTGCCAGCGACCTAACCAGGGATAAATATCGAGATGGAAGTGACTGAAACTGTGGCGCAATACTGACCAGTGACTGAGAAACTTCCCCTGAAAACCATATTGCCTGGTCAGCCACGCCATGGGGTCCTCTTGCCAATCACAAGCCGGTAAGCTCCATAACCCTCCCCATACTCCGCTGGGGGGACGACGTTCCAACCAGACAGCCCCATCTTCATTAAGAAGTATCAGAAACCACTGACGACGAATCGGCAAGATCTTGCGAGGGGACGGATGGGGGTAGGCGGTGGGATCTCCCATCCGTAGGGCAAGGCAACCCTCTCGCACTGGACAGCGGTGGCAAGCAGGATGGGTTCGAGTACAAAGAGTAGCTCCCAAATCCATGATGGCTTGGGTGTAATCTGCTACTCGCTGAGAAGGGGTAAAAGCTTCAGCTATTTCCCACAGCTGTTCGTTAACCTTCGACAAGCCAGGCCAGCCGGGCAGTGCCCGGTAACGGGTCAACACCCGCTTCACGTTCCCATCCAAAATAGCCTGAGGTTGATCCCAGGCTAAAGCTAGTATGGCTGCGGCGGTAGAGCGCCCCAAACCTGGCAACCCTTGCAAAGCAGACAAACTTTGGGGTAACTCACCCCGATAGTTAGCTACCACCTGACGCGCCGTTTCATGGAGATGGCGGGCCCGGGCGTAGTAACCCAATCCACTCCATAGGGACAAAACCTCATCCACAGAGGTTGCTGCCAGAGTGGGTAAATCGGGAAAACGTTTGGTGAAACGCAGAAAATACGGGATGACGGTTGCTACTTGGGTTTGTTGCAGCATCACCTCGGAAATCCATATCCGATAGGGAGAGCGGTCCTGTTGCCAAGGCAGGTCATGGCGACCGTGCAGCTCGAACCAGGTGAGGAGTTGTTGGGTAAAGGAGGAAGTAGTCATCGCTGGATTGGTGCCGGCGAGAGGAATCGAACCTCCGACCTACTGATTACGAATCAGTTGCTCTACCGACTGAGCTACACCGGCTTAGCCCTTCATTATATTCATAGTTCAAAATTCGGGCAATGCCCCTAATTCCCCTCTGGACAGTTCGGCAATGTTTCGGCATATTTCCGACTGTTTTATTCAACATATACCCACTAGGAGATTGTTTCATGTCCGACCAAACCATGGACCTTGGCAGCGGTATCGCCGCTTTTGAGACCAAATTCTTCTCCCGTGCCATGCAACTGCTATCCCCTCTCGCACAAATAGGAAATGCCGAAGCCCAATATCGGGTTGCGGTGATGTACCAAAACGGTTTGGGAATGGCAGTTAATGAGAAAGAAGCCTACCGTTGGATGCGAGCAGCGGCAGAGCAAAACCACGGATTAGCCCAGCATGGGTTAGGTTTTATGCTCATGGAAGGTGAATGCACAACTCAAGATAGCGAAGCTGCTATCAGTTGGTTTCGCCGTGCCGCAGAACAGGGCCTTGCGGGTTCTCAGGCAACCTTGGGAATGATGTACCGAGAAGGACGGGGTGTGCCTCAAGAC
>CAWUNB010000331.1:0-2254 GCA_963923745.1 uncultured Thiotrichales bacterium | reverse complement strand
TATAAGAGACAGGCGCTGATGCCTTTGTGGTCAAGCCCTATAACCAACGAAAACTCACCGAGGTACTGGATAAATTCCGTATCAGTCGCAGGTCGTGAGCGCCATGGTCCCTCACCACGACGTCTCTCCCCCGTCTTCTCTTTCCTCCGCACCCCGTCGAGATTGGCACACTGTTCGAGCCCTCGCTCCCTTTTTGTGGGATTACCGGGGCCGAGTAGCTTTAGCACTGACTCTGTTGGTAGCCTCCAAACTGGCCAATGTCGGGGTGCCTTTGTTGCTCAAGGATGTGGTTGACCAGTTAGGGGTAAATCCATCGGTATTGCCCTTGGGGTTATTGGCAACTTATGGTGCTTTGCGACTGGCAGCGTCCACTTTTAATGAGCTGCGGGATGGGCTATTCGCTCGAGTTCGTCACCGCGCCATGCGTAAAGTATCGGTTCAAGTGTTGTCCCACCTGCATCGGCTATCCCTGCGCTATCACCTGGAACGGCGCACGGGGGGGTTATCCCGGGATATAGATCGGGGAACCCGCAGTGTGAGCTCTCTCCTCAATTATTTAGCTTTCAGTATTCTCCCCACGCTAGTTGAAGTGAGTCTGATTACGGTAATTCTACTAGGGCGCTATGACCCTCTCTTTGCTTTAGTTACCTTTGGATCGGTGGCGTTGTATATCGCGTTTACTTTTTATATCACTAACTGGCGAATGCCCTTTCGCCAGCAAATGAATGCGCTGGAATCCACCGCCGGCACCCAGGCCATGGATTCTTTGGTGAATTATGAAACAGTGAAATATTTCTGTAACGAAGACCATGAGCTGCGCCGTTACGATCTCACTTTGGAACAGTGGGAAGATGCCGCTGTTAAAACACAAACATCTTTGGGAACCCTCAATGCTGGGCAGAGTAGCATCATTGCTTTGGGGGTAACCGGTGTTATGGTTCTGGCTGCCCATGGAGTAGTGGCGGGAGAGTTAACCATCGGTGATCTGGTATTAGTTAATGCTTTTCTTATTCAATTATTTATTCCACTGAATTTTCTGGGAGTAGTTTATAGCCAGTTTAAACATGCTCTAGCGGATATGGAGCAAATGTTAACTTTACTGGAAAAAGTTCCAGAAATCACTGACCGACCTGGGGCAGGTTTATTACCTCCGGGGGGGGCAACAATTCAGTTTCGCCAGGTTAGTTTTGCGTATACCCCTGATCGTCCTATTCTCCATCAGGTAAGTTTTACCATCCCCAGTGGAGGCAAGGTGGCGGTAGTTGGTCCCAGTGGTGCGGGAAAATCCACCCTAGCTCGACTGTTGTTTCGTTTTTACGAAGTAACTGACGGACAGGTATTAGTGAATGGAGTCGATGTGAGGGACGTAGCCCAGCACAGTCTGCGGGAAGCCATTGGAATTGTTCCCCAGGATACTGTGCTGTTTAACGACAGCCTCTATTACAACATTGCCTACGCCCACCCTAGTGCTACTCAACAGGCCGTAGAACAGGCCGCTCAGTTAGCCCATCTTCACGATTTTATAGTTTCTTTACCCCAGGGCTACCAAACTTTAGTGGGGGAGAGGGGGTTGAAGCTATCGGGAGGAGAGAAGCAGCGGGTAGCCATCGCCCGAGCTATTCTGAAAAATCCCCGTATTTTGGTATTTGACGAAGCCACGTCCAGTTTAGATTCCCGTTCGGAACAGGCCATTCTCACCGCTCTAGCCGAAGTTGCTCAGCACCATACCACGTTGGTCATTGCCCACCGCCTATCCACCGTAATGGATGCTGATCTCATTTTAGTCATGGAGGCTGGTACTGTTCGGGAGCAGGGTAGCCATCGCGAGCTTCTAACCCAGGGAGGGCTTTATGCCCATCTGTGGGCCCTGCAAGAGCGAGAAGACGAGGCTACACCCACCTAAATGGCCACTCTCTTTGCTTCTGATCTTCATCTCAGCGCCGAACAACCGGCTACTATCCAGGCCTTTCTGGCTTTCCTGGCTGGCCCTGCTCGGCAGGCCGATGGCTTATACCTGTTAGGAGATCTATTTGAGCTGTGGATCGGAGACGATGCCCCCCAGCCCAGTGATCAACCGGTAGTAGATGCTCTGGCAACCCTCACGAGGGGTGGAGTCCCCCTCTGGATCATGCCAGGCAACCGAGATTTTCTCTATGGGGCCGTTTTTGCAGCCGCAACCGGGGCCACTCTACTACCTGATCCAGTGGTAATAGACCTTGATGAGAAACGGGTGTTATTGATGCACGGTGATTTA
>CAWUNB010000330.1:0-2260 GCA_963923745.1 uncultured Thiotrichales bacterium | reverse complement strand
ATCGTCGGCAGCGTCAGATGTGTATAAGAGACAGGACTCACGGCGGGTACCCCCCTGGCGGACATTGCGGTGGACAAAGTATTTATTGGTTCCTGCACCAATGGCCGTATCGAAGATCTGCGGGCCGCTGCCGCCATCGCCAACGGTCGCCGTGTCGCCGCTAACGTTAAGTTAGCCTTAGTGGTCCCCGGATCCGGGTTGGTGAAAAGCCAAGCCGAAGCGGAAGGACTCCATGAGATTTTTCAAGCGGCTGGTTTTGAATGGCGCGAACCGGGTTGCTCCATGTGCTTGGCCATGAACGCCGACCGGCTGGATCCAGGGGAACGTTGCGCCTCCACCTCTAACCGTAATTTTGAAGGTCGCCAAGGACCGGGGGGACGGACCCATCTGGTCAGTCCGGCCATGGCCGCTGCGGCAGCGATAGCGGGCCATTTTGTTGACGTGCGCACCCTTTAATCCTTTTTCTCGCCGAGATCACCATGCAACCCTTTACTCACCTCGATGGCCTGGTTGCCCCCTTGGATCGGGCCAATGTGGATACCGACGCCATCATTCCCAAGCAGTTTCTTAAATCCATTAAGCGCACCGGTTTTGGTCCGTTCTTATTCGACGAATGGCGCTATTTGGATCACGGGGAACCGGATATGGATTGCCGTAACCGGCCCCTGAATCGGGAATTTGTTCTCAATCAGCCCCGTTACCAAGAGGCCCAGATCCTGTTGGCCCAGGCCAATTTTGGTTGCGGCTCCAGTCGTGAGCACGCACCCTGGGCGTTAGCGGATTACGGGTTACGCGCCATCCTGGCTCCTTCCTACGCCGATATTTTCTATAACAACTGTTTCAAAAATGGCCTGCTCCCCATTGTTCTTCCCGAGGCCACTATTAATCGGTTGTTTCAAGAAGTATTGGCAACCCCCGGCTACCGCTTGGCGGTTGATCTGGCCAGCCAAACCGTGACGACCCCTGGGGGGGAGGTGATAAGCTTTAGCGTCGACCCTCACCGCCGTCATTGTCTGCTCAACGGTCTGGACGACATTGAGCTGACTTTGCAACACGCTCCCGCTATTCGGGCCTATGAAGCGCAACGTCGGCAACAGGCTCCCTGGTTATTTCCCTAAGGCTTCCAACCCTAAGACTTCCCAGATAAACAAAATATGACTAAGAAAATTCTCGTATTGCCGGGTGACGGCATCGGTGTAGAAATCGTCGCTGAAGCGGTGAAACTCCTGGAGGCCCTACGGGACCGGTTTGGCTTGGCGGTGGAAATGGAACACGCTTTGGTGGGAGGCGCGGCTTATGACGCCGCCGGTCATCCCCTGCCAGAAGACACCCTAAATTTAGCCAAAGCCGCTGATGCGGTATTACTGGGGGCGGTGGGAGGACCGAAATGGGAGCCGCTGCCCTACAGTGTCCGCCCAGAACGGGGGCTGTTGGGATTGCGGGCTGGTTTGTCGTTGTTTGCTAATTTGCGCCCGGCCTTGCTCTATCCCCAATTAGCCGAAGCCTCCACCCTACGCCCGGAGGTGGTGTCGGGCTTGGACATCATGATTATTCGCGAACTCACCGGCGGCATTTATTTTGGCCAGCCCCGGGGCGTTCGGACCCTGGAGAACGGGGAACGCCAGGGCTATAACACCCTGGTGTATAGCGAATCGGAAGTCGAGCGGATTGCCCGCGTGGGCTTTGACATTGCTCGGCGGCGTGGACGGCGGGTGTGCTCAGTGGACAAAGCCAACGTGTTGGAATGCACCGAGCTATGGCGGGAAGTAGTGGTCCGGGTACACCAGGATTACCCCGATGTTGCCTTGTCCCACATGTATGTCGATAACGCCGCCATGCAGTTGGTGCGGAATCCCAAGCAGTTCGACGTAATGGTCACTGACAACATGTTTGGTGACATCCTGTCCGACGCAGCGGCCATGTTGACCGGCTCTATTGGCATGTTGCCCTCGGCTTCTTTGGATGCCGCCGGTAAGGGCATGTATGAGCCTATCCACGGTTCGGCCCCGGACATCGCTGGCCAAGGGGTGGCCAATCCGCTGGCGACCTTGCTGTCGGTGGCGATGATGTTGCGCTATACCTTGGATGCCGCGCCTTTGGCGGATCGGATCGAAGCCGCTGTAAGCCGAGTACTGGATCAGGGGCTACGCACTGGCGATATCTATACCGCCGGTTGCCAGCGAGTAGGGACGGCGGCCATGGGGGATGCGGTGATCGCAGCATTAGGGGATTAATCAGTCTGACGATGTTGAGTTAGTCT